>JAEZKI010000266.1 GCA_023415525.1 Bacillota bacterium
ATAATTAGGGGTGTGAGTAGGATGATTATACGCTTAGATTTGGAGTCAGAGGTACCCATCTATTTACAATTGCGAAATCAAATTGTTATAGGAATAGGAAGAGGAGAGTTTGAAGTAGGAGAGAGTTTACCTACAGTAAGGCAGCTAGCCGAAGAGATTGGAATCAATGCCATGACTGTCAATAAAGCTTATGGTGTGTTAAAAAGAGAGGGCTATATTTCAGTAAATAGACGACATGGGGCAAAGATTAACCCTATTGTGAAAGAGGCCACCTTTGAGGAAAAACTGAAAGAGGACTTAGAACTTGTTATTGCGGAAGCAGGGATGAAAGGCGTAGGTAAAGAAGACTTTTTTAGAGTTTGCGAAAAGGTCTATAAGGAGATGCGCGCTTTTCAAAGAAGCATAGTTATAGAATAGGGGGATCAAAATGATCATGTTAATTACTTTGTTACCAGGAATAATAATTATATTAATAGCCATCCTTTTTGAACTTAAAGATATGGGGAAGGTAAAACGGCAACTTCTCTTAGGCGTTACTTTGCCCATAGAAGCTCTTGAACTAGAAGAAGTTAAAGCCATTCAAGAAGCTTATAAGTTAGCTGTTAAGCGATTTAGAAATATAGGGATGGGGACAGTTTTGTTATTTATTGCTTTAGTTAATCAAAGAGTCAGTCTTCAAATAGTTTACTTTATCCTATGGACGACAGGTATGTGTATAACCCTTGTACTGGTTCCTATGCCTTACCACAAAAGGCTAAAGACTTTAAAAGCAGAAAAAGGATGGCTAGTGGGTAGGAAGCAAGAAATCCTCATTGATACCAAGGTGACTCAACTTAAAAATAAGCTTAGTATTTCAAAGAAATGGTTCTTAACACTTTTTATTTTTCCTGTACTAAGTCTTTTTTTCTGCTTTGGGTTAAAGGAGAAGGTTTATATCTATGAGGAACTTATATTTATAGGAACTCAATTAGGGACAGTTTTCCTTTTTATAGGGATTAATCACCTTTGCCAGAAGTTAAGAACAAAGGTTTACAGTACCAATAGTGAGATTAATTATCTTGTCAATAAACTAGAGAAGAATGGTATAACTTATGCACTTTTATTTGGAGGAATAAGTACAGGTCTTATACTGCTTTTAACTCAGCTTTGTGTTTTTCAAATACTAAGATGGAATGGCGTAATAATGGTTTTAGTTATAGGTTCTATAGCATCTTTACAGGTAGGCGTTATGTTAGCTAGCTACAAGTATGTCCATTATCAGATTGAGAAACTTACTGTAGTAGACCAGCAAGCTCTCATTGTAGATGAAGACGTTTACTGGATAAATGGACAGATTTATTGCAATTCTAAGGATCCTGCCCTGTTTGTTAACAAACGCGTAGGGATAGGTTCAACTATAAATATGGGGAATCCTAAGGGAAAAATTTTTACAGGTGTAGTAACTGCCTTTATTGTAGTTATTTTAGCGTACTCCGTAGGAACAATCGTTATTTTAGACTTTTCAACACCCGTTATAAGCTTTAAAGATAATGGACAAGTAGAGATTCATTATCCTATGTATAATGAGAATTTTAATACAGAGGATATGCAAGAAATAGAGCTTATAGAAAGCTTGCCACCAACCAGTAAAGTCAATGGTGTAAGTACAGATGAATACGGCAGAGGTAATTTTTTTATGAAGGGATATGGACAGGTAAAAGGGTACTGGTACACACAGGTAGCTCCCTATATCATCATTAAGTTAGAGGATAAAACGATTGTTTTAGGTGAGGCACAACCAGAGAAAACACAGGCTCTTTATGAAGAATTCCTCAAGGCTAGAAAATAAAATAAATATTTTTAAACCTTAATGAACTTTTGAAGAGGCTTAGAACTCTTATAGGAGAGAAGAGGTGATAAGGTGGAGATAGCAAGCTTGGTAAAGCAAGCCCAAAAAGGGGATAAAGAGGCACTTATCCAGTTGGTAATGGCGGAAAAAGCAGCTTATTATAAATTGGCTTATGTTTTAGTAAAAGATAAAGAAGAAGCCTTAGATAGTTTGCAAGACATGATAGTGATTTTATATGAGAATATCAGTAAACTCAAAGACGAAACAGCTTTTTATAGTTGGAGTAAAACGATTTTAGTGAATCGGTGCAAGAAGAAATTAAAAGATAAAAAGAGAGTGATTTCTTTAGAAGATGTTGTGGAGGAAACCAGAGAGCAAGATGTTTTGAAGCAAAAAAGTATAGAAGGTGAATGGACGCAGAAGGATAAAAAGTTACTGATAGAAGAAGCTCTTGCTCAGTTAGGGAGTAAACATCAAGAAGTTATAAAACTGAGGTACTTTCTAGATTTACAATATGAAGTAATCAGTGAACTGTTAGGTATTCCATTGGGGACAGTCAAGTCTCGTTTAGCTGTTGGCCTTAGACAATTGGAAAAGATAATAGGAGGTGAAAGGTATGAGAAAGGTTGAAGAATTATTAGAACAAGCATACGAGGAGTATGACACTATAGAAATACCTGAGGAATTAGAAGAAATGTTAAGAGGGGCTCTTTCCAATACAAGCAAACAAGCCTTAAAATCTAAAAAATGGCTCCCATCTGTAGTCGCTTTAAGTATAGCTACTTTGGTGATTGGTACTAATTTTTCTACTTTTGCCTATTATGGTAAACGCTTAATGGGATATGACACTGTTATGAATAGTCAGCTACAAACCCTTAATGATCTAGGAAAGGGGCAAACGATTAATAAAACCCATACCTTTTCAACAGGAGTGGCTGTAACTTTAGATGGCATTATGCTAGATGATACCCAACTCCTTGCTTTTTATACTATTTATTCACCTCATGAGAAAGTAGACGAGCTTCATATAAGGGAAGGCATAAAAGGCAAGTTTAAAAATTATACTCAAGAAAGTGGTCAAGGGGAGTTTAATGAATCAAGACAAGAATTAAAATGGGTAATGAGTTTTGAACCACCTGCTTTTTATGAGAAAGATCTAACGTTTAAGGTAGAGCTTGCTAAAGGTTCAGTAATGGAAAGTGGTGAGATTACCTTTACCTTAGACCGAGAAAAAGCCATGGGGAATGTCCTTAAACAACGAATTAATCAAACCATTAAAGTAGAAGATACGCGTTTAACAATAGATACTCTCGTAGCAGCACCTACAAGGTGTGTGATTAATGGAACAATCGAAGATAGCTTTGACTTACTAAAAAGGCAGTTAGGGTATAAATATTATCGACCTATGGAAGTCCAGCTTATTCTAAAAGCCAATGGAGAGATTCTTAATGAACAAGGTGGCGGTATGAGTACAAATGAACAGGGAACCCGTTTTACAAGGGAATTTGATGCCCTCCCAGAGCCCCTAACATCTCTGGAACTTATGGTTGTGAGCCTCACTATTGATAAGGAAACAGAAGCGAGTATGAATTTAGAAGAGGGGAAAGCACCTTGGGAGATGATGATAGAAGGGCAAAAGGTTATACTTAATCAGGTACAAGAGGAGAAAGGTTATACTTTACTAACATTAACAACTGAGGATAATGTCTTACTCTCAAGGGTTTATTTAGAGATAGATGGCAAAAAGATAGAGCTTGAGGGGACTACCGAAGGAGACTTGACTAAGACAGAAGAAGGGGTATTTCATACCCGTACTTTAAGATTTCCTGCTATAGGTCATAGACTACGTTTCATTGTAGAAGGGATACGCTATCCAGAAAACTGCCAAGAAGTAATAAGCATTCCTATCAAATAAGATAGAAACTATAAATAGACTATATATAATCTGATTTAAGGTCTTTATAGATTAGAGAAGTTAGTAATGTCTATTTATATAAAGTTTATATAAAGTTTATATTTTTAATGTTGACAATATTATATAAAGGTAATATATTACTCGTATAAGTAATGTATTACCTTTTTGAATGAAAAGTAGGGAATAATGTAAAAAGGGGAGAAGCAAGTATGAAAACATTAGTGGTATATACATCGAAATATGGAGCAACAGAAGAATGTGCAAAACAGATTGAAAAAGGTTTAGAGGGCCAAGTAGAAAGGATAAATCTTTTAGAAGGGCAGCCTAAGGATCTTAAGAGCTTTGATAAAGTCATACTAGGGACACCTATTTATGCTGGAAATATGAGTAAAGAAATTAAAAACTTTTATGAAACCCATAAGGAAGAACTAGCTCATAAAAAAGTAGGACTATTTATAAGTTGTCTGGACCTTTCTAAAGTTGAGGAATACATAAAGTTGGGCTTTGGCGAAGAAGGGATAAAAGGCCTAGTGATTCAAAAAGGTTGTGGTGGCATTCTTGACTTTAAGAAACTCAATTTTTTTGAAAGAACCATCTGCAAATTGATATGTAAAAAAGAAAAAGATAGGGAAGGTAATCCCCTAAAGATAACAAAACAAACGGTTCTTTCACGTATGGATGAAGGTGCCATTGAAGAATTTGTGAGAGTTATGAATAACGCTTAGGAGTTAGGTTGGAAACTGAGAGTAATCTAAGAAATAGTACTGAAATGCAAGATAAATTTAAAATTAAAGAGGCGATAGGATGAAAAAGTTTTTAATAATATTTGGGGTAATATTTCTTGTTTTGGTGGGATTTATGGGGTATAAGGTTGTAAAGGACTTGCCTGAAGCTAAGCAGGTGTCTATTGCAAGCATTGATGTAAGTAAATTAGAAGATGGAGCTTATCAAGGCAAATATGACTTTAGCAGATGGGAGAATGAAGTAGAAGTAACGGTGCAACAAGGTAAAATAACAGCTATTAAGCTTTTAGATGGAAATACATCTGATAAAATAAGTGAAGAGGTAATTAATAAGGTCATAGAAAAACAAAACTTAGATATTGACGCAGTAACAGGAGCAACTGTTTCCACAAAAATGGAGCTTAAAGCCATAGAGGATGCATTAACACAGAAATAAAGGTTTAGATAAAGGAGTATGGGGAAATGACCAGTGTTATTATGGATGGAACAAAAGGAAAAAACACTATAGGAGAAGCGATCGAGGAACTGGTTCAGCAAAGTAAAGAAGACATCCTTTATTTTAAGTTGGAGGATTTAGATATTAAACCCTGTAGGAACTGTGGAGGCTGTACCTATAAAAAACCTGGGGAATGTGTCTTTGAAGATGATATGCCACAACTCTTAGAAGTTATTAGAAGAGCCAGAGCATGTATTTGGGTGACACCTATTACTTTAGGTGGGTATAATTCTATTACTAAAAAGGTAATAGATAAGCTACAGCTTATAGGTATCCCTACCATGATTGTTTATAAGGGAAGATTGCAACACCCTAACAGTTTAAAGGGAATAGATGATGGGAACTTTATAAGTATAGGTATTGTAGAAGAAACAACTACGGATAAAGAAAAAGAAAACTTTAAGTTCTTAATAAAAGAAAATGGTCTGATTACTTGCAGTATAGGATATCCTTTTCTAGTGGAAGGTGTAAAAGATAAAGAAAAAATCAAGGAAGTTTTAGACGAAGCCTTAAGTATAGGAGGCGGACAGAAATGAAAAGGATTTTGTTATTAAATGGTGGGGTAAGAAAAACGGGCTCCTCAAGTATGTTTCTAACGGAACTAAAGAAGATAATGGAAGCCAAAGGGCATAAGGTAAAGATCCTTCATATTATTGATCATATGGATGGAAAATTATCCAAGGAAGGGTTAGTAGCTGCCATTAGAGGGAGTGACTTAGTTGGTTTAAGTTGTAGCTGCTATGTAAATACCATGCCCTATTCAACCATTAACTGTCTTGAAGACCTTCTTGAAGAAGATAAAAAAGCTTTTATAGGAAGAGAAATATTCGTAATAGCTCATGGTGGAATGCCATATTTAGATGTCCATGAACATATTGTACGGGTAGTAGAGGTTTTTGCAGAAAAGCAAGGGATGAAATTTCTAGGAGGACTCATCTGTGGACTTACACCTCTTATAAATGGAAAACCTTTAGATGAAAGAAATTTTATTAGCAAACGTATAAAAAAAGCTTTTATACAGCTAAGTGAAGAGGTTTTAGCAGGCAAAGTCATCTCAAGTGCCAGCCAAAAAAACATCCTTTCTAAGATACCGACTTTCTTAGCCTATCCTATGGCTACTTTTTTAACAAAAGCAGTAGTCAAAGATAGGGCGGCTCATGGTATAGATATAAAAAAGATTTACCCAAATGTTAAATTTTAATGCTAATGATCATTTCCCCGAGAGTTAGGTCTTAATATAAGGCCTTTTTTTTATGCTTTCAATAACTAAAACTAAAGACAGGAATTGGAAAAGTATAGGATGAAATAAGAAAATTTATAGATAACCCACCAACATCACTCGTAAAAATTAGATGAAATGAAGGTCTTTAAAGAGCTATAATATGGGGCAATTAGCCAAATTTAGCCAAGAAAATATTTTTTTCTTACAAAAAGTCAAATTAATTGATAAAATTTAGTTAAAAGGGAATATAACAATAATGACAAAGGAGACAAGAAAATGTTTCGTGTAGGAGATTATGTTATATATGAGAATAGTGGTGTCTGTAAAATTGAAGCAATTGGGTTTTTAGATGTAGTTGGCATGGCGAAGGACAGGGAATACTACACCTTAAGGCCTGAATATATGAAAGGAAACACAATCTTTAATCCAGTAGATAATGAAAGAGTAATGATGCGACCAATTATTTCAAGGGAAGAGGCATTAGCCTTGATTGATGAAATGAAAACGATGGAATGCTTAACTATTGTAAATGAAAAAAGAAAAGATATGGAATATAAGGAAGCCTTGCATAAATGTGATTGTCGTGAGCTTATTAAGCTCATAAAGGCTATTTATTTGAGAAAACAAGCTCGTTTAAAAGAGGGCAAGAAGGTAACTGCTAGTGATGATAGATACTTTAATCTAGCTGAAGAACAGCTTTATGGAGAAATGGCAATTGCATTAGGCATGAGCAGGGAAGCAGTAAAGGAATTTATAGAGCAAAGATTAGGCAAGTAGTTTTTAAGCAATCTTATAGATAAAGGGTATTTATAATATGCTTCCATTGATTTTATCTACAAGGTCAGAGTGTTTATTTAAAAAATCTATCTTAAATTGAAGAAGGAATAGGTAGGATTAGGGATAGCAAAAGGAGAGAAATTGAAATGGGGGTGGGATTAGAATGCAAGAAAAAGAGAAGAGGAAGGATGGAACTATAGGTAATCTAAAAGCTATAGATAGAATAGAGGACATAGAACAAGAGAAAGAAGAGATAGAGCAGATAGAAGTAAGTGGAACAAAGGGAGCCTATAGTGATGGCTCTATTGAACACTACTTAAAAGAGATTGGAAGAATTCCTTTGCTAACCAGTAATCAAGAAATAGAGTTAGCTAGAAAAATAGAGGAAGGAGACGAAAAGGCTAGGGAGCAGATGACAAATGCTAACCTACGTTTGGTAGTGAGTTTAGCTAAAAGATATGTACAAGGAAGTAATATGACACTTCTGGACTTAATTCAAGAAGGCAATATTGGTTTAATGAAAGCTGTTGAAAAGTTTGATTATAAGAAGGGGTATAAATTTAGTACCTATGCCACTTGGTGGATTAAGCAATCCATTACACGGGCTATAGCAGACCAATCCCGTAATATTCGTATTCCTGTGCATATGAAAGAAAGCATGAATAAACTGGCTAGGATAGCTAGAGAAATTACCTTAGAAAAAGGAAGAGAAGCTACCAGCAGTGAAATTGCAGAAAGAATGGATAAGAGTAAGGAACAGATAGAGGAAATTCAGGAATTATATAGGGATACCATTTCACTTAATACACCTATAGGCTCGGAAGAAGATTCTAGCCTTGTAGATTTTATAGTGGATGAAGGTATGGGAAATCAATTCGAAATAGTAGAAAATAGAATGCTTACAGAGCAGATTGAGGAAATATTAGTAGGGTTAAGTGAGCGTGAACAAAGGATACTAAGATTACGATTTGGTTTTGAGGATAATCGCATTTGGACTTTAGAAGAGGTGGGGAAAGAATATAAAGTGACAAGGGAACGTATCCGACAGATTGAAGGAAGAGCGCTAAAAAGACTACGTATGAAGAAGGAAATAAGAAAATTATTGTAAGCTTTTCAAATATAAAAGTTACAGAGTCTAGTACTTAGGTGCTCAGGCTCTTTTTCATTTTTTATAGTAAAGAGTATGTTTGAAGAATTATTAATTTGAATAAATATTATATTTTGAATATTAAATTGACGATTGAACTACGGCTTGTTATTATAATTTTGACCTACAAAGTGTAAGCATAAGAGAAAAGGATCTACAAACTACTAAAGATTATGAGGAATTAAGGGCATTTCAGGAAAAGAGGGGGGTTAAAATATGATTATAAAAAATGGAGCTGTCTATGAAAACAATTATGCTAGAGCAGCAGCTTATTTTCTAGGTACTTGTGCACCAACACCCATGAAAAAGGAGCGTCAGTGTGCTTATGAATTAATAACAGGTATTTACTCTTTCATAGCAAGTGATGCGGAAACAATGGGCTATAAAGTGGGACCAGATGTTACGTTTGGACCATGGGAAAAGCAAAAAGGACGTGAAAAAGATATCAAATCCATACGTGGAGCCATTACAAAAATTGAAGAACTTATATCCGAATTGTTTTTAGTCATAGAGGCAGCTGAAATACTAGGAGATGGCGCTTTGTTACCTGAAGGGGTTTAGCTTGGAAAGCCACTTAAAAAGGCACTTTGTGCTGGTGGTATGACTATTGACACATATAACAACCAAATCAAGCTTGTAGCCACTAAAGAATGCTTGGAAGGCTTAAAAGAACTTGCAGTCATTTCACGTGCCCATACTATACCTAGTATAGATGGAGAAAATGCGAATAAGCCTTATCTTTATTTTAGCAGATGTGTTTGGGAGACAGAGGAAAACTGGTTGGCTTTAGCTTTTGACAAGCTACTTGATGCAAAGGATCAGCTCATATGGCTATGCAATGAATTGGAAAAACGTGGTTATAGGAGAATAGATTGTTTTGATGGAAAGCACATCAGTCTCAATTATGTTAAGCAACATGGTGAGAAGGAGGAGCCAATAAAAGGAGCATGGGCAGAACGGACACATTCTGGCATTGAATTAACCTATGAAGACTTAAGACTTGAACCATGCTTTTTGTGGATGAGAATGCCAATGTTCAAAACGATTCTTGAATGTGCACCAAAGCTACCGGAGCATGTTGTGGGATTTATAAGACGCTTTACAAAACCCTGTGATAGTTGTCGCTATTGTGTGCAGACAGATAAGTCACATACCCGACCCCTCGCTTGTGTGGAGGTTGAAGGGGAGAAGAAATGCTCCATTTTTCCTGGTTTTACTATGAACTGGCGTGAGCTTCCACCAGAGCTTGCTCAATATATTCTCTATTTGCTTGATGCACTAAATGACCTTTCTGAATTGGCATATACTAAAAAGACAATAAAAAGTTAGAAACCTAGTTATAAAAAGTGTTGACATATGTAATGCACTAGTGTATCATTGTAAAAGTCGCTGGTAAACAGCGGGCAAATAGAAAACATCTTTAAAAGATGTCAACTATAACTTGTACTTTGAAAAACAAATACTACGAAATGATAGATTTAAACTTCAAAATGCTAGTTAATCTAGTAAGCTAAATTAATTTTTAGCGCCTAATGATAACGATAAGTTGTCAGGGTAACAAACAGATGATTCTGTTGGTTTTAAATCTACAATTTAACCGATAGTGAAAGTCTTACTTTTGTCGCAAGACAAATGTTAG
>JAEZKI010000273.1 GCA_023415525.1 Bacillota bacterium
AAAAGGGTCTTTGTTGTTACAGATCCCTTTATGGTGAAGTCAGGTATGATCCATAAGATTACAGAGCATTTATCCTCTGGGTCCTATGAAGTATTTAGTGATATTGTTCCTGATCCACCTATGGGGCTAGTGGTAAAAGGTGTAGAAGCACTTGTTAACTTTAAGCCAGACGCAGTGATTGCTCTTGGAGGTGGCTCTGCTATTGATGCCACTAAGGCGATTATGAATTTTTCTAAGAAAATTACTGGGTTACACCAAATGGAATTCATTGCTATTCCTACTACTAGTGGGACAGGCTCTGAAGTAACCTCTTTTTCGGTTATCACAGATGAGGTGAAGCAAATTAAGTATCCACTGGTATCAGATGAGTTTTTGCCAGATGTGGCTATTTTGGAACCAGAACTGGTAAAAAGTGTGCCTGGTAATATTGTAGCTGACACAGGGATGGATGTTTTAACCCATGCTATTGAGGCTTATGTATCCACATCAGCCACAGATTTTTCAGATGCTTTAGCAGAAAAGGCTGTGGAATTGGTCTTTGAGTATTTAGTGAGGTCCTATAGAAGTAGTGAGGATATGGAGGCGAGAGAAAAGATGCACAATGCCTCTTGCTTAGCTGGACTCGCTTTTAATCTGGCTTCCCTAGGCATTAATCATGCGATTGCTCACAATATTGGAGGTAAGCTTCACGTACCTCATGGAAGAACCAATGCACTTCTTCTTCCCTATGTCATTGAGTTTAATAGTGAGATAGAGGGCTATAGCCCAAGTAAATATTCTGTAGCTGCTGCAAAGTACGCTCAACTTGCTAAGCTAGTAGGCATTGAAGGAAACAACATAAGAATGTTGGTAAGAAATTTTATTCATGAGATTACCCGTATGCAGCATGAAATGAAAATGCCTACCCGTTTAGAAGAGTGTAAGGTATCCAAAGAAGATATTAATAAGGTAAAACAAGATATTGCAAAGGGAGCTTTAGAGGATGCTTGTATTTTAACGAATCCTCGTAGTGCCACAGCAGGAGATATCTTGGAGATTATCTATCGCATCAGCTAAAACCATAAGTTAAGGATAGAGGACTACTATGCAAGCAGAGGATAAACAACGGATTATACAGGAATTTGTGCCAGGTAAGCAAATTACCCTTGCTCACATTATTGCCAATCCTACAGAAGAGATCTATAAGAAACTAGGTTTAATAACAGAAGAAATAAGTGCCATTGGCATTTTAACGATTACCCCTAGTGAAGGATCTATTATTGCAGCAGATGTAGCAACCAAGGCATCAGATATTACTATTGGTTTTATTGACCGTTTTAGTGGAGCACTCCTTATCAGTGGGGATGTCAGTGCTGTGGAAGCAGCCTTAAAAGATATTATACATGTATTGGAGTATACGTTAGGCTTTACGCCTACTCGTATTACTAGGAGCTAATTTATGAGTAGAGTGATTTTTATGGGACGTACAGGCTGTGGGAAAACTACCCTATGTCAAAAACTCGATGAATTGGAATTAAAGTATAAAAAGACCCAAGCTGTAGAACTCTATAAACATGCCATTGATACCCCTGGTGAATATCTGGAAAACAGAAATTACTATAGTGCTCTCATTATGACGGCTGTAGATGCAAAACTGATTGCCCTTGTAGGCGATCCTACAGTGGAAGATAATTTTATTCCACCAGCTTTTGCTTGTTCTTTTGCCAAGGAACTTATTGGGATTATTACCAAAATTAAGTGCGTGCAAGATGTGAAGCAGATTGAACGAGTAGAAGAAAGCTTAAGGATGGCGGGGGTTACTCGCATTTTTAAGGTAGATACAGTGGAGGATGTAGGCATCCAAGACTTATTTAACTATCTAGAGCCCTTTTTAGAGTAGGAGTAAACAAGTGTTTATGAGCCTTATTTAGAAGAGTAAGAAGATCAGTAAAAAGGTGTAAGGAAGAAGTGAGTGGATGAGAGAAGAACTGCTAAGTGTTGGCATTGATATTGGCACAAGTACAACACAGCTTATATTTTCAAAGCTGATTATTGAGAATATGGCTTCTAGTTATACAGTGCCCCGCATTGTCATCGTAGATAAGGAGATTATTTATAGGAGTCCCATTTATTTTACGCCACTTATTTCTATTAAAGAAATAGATGGGTCCAAAGTAAGAGACATTGTAGAAAAGGAATACAAGAGTGCAGGTATTGATAAAGACAAGATTGATACAGGTGCCGTCATTATTACAGGTGAAACAGCCAGAAAAGAAAATGCCAAAGAGGTGCTCACCACTTTAAGTGGTTTTGCGGGTGACTTTGTAGTCGCTACAGCAGGGCCTGACCTAGAAAGTATTATTTCAGGTAAAGGTGCAGGGGCTCACATTTATTCCAAAGAGCATAACACCAGTGTAGTGAATATAGACATTGGTGGCGGCACCAGTAATTTAGCTGTTTTTAGACGAGGAGAAGTAGATGATACAGGCTGTTTAGATATTGGAGGGCGACTCATCAAGCTGGAGCCTTCTACACAGAAGATTAATTATATTTCTCCTAAGCTTCAAGAGCTGATTCATAAGCATGGGTTAAGTATTGAGCTGGGCATGGTGGCAACCAAAGAAAAGCTAAAGCCCATTATTGACCTGATGGTAAAGGTACTTATGCAAAGTGTAAGTCTTGTGCCAGTAGATGAAGATTTTGAAAAGATGATAACTAATAAGAGTATTAAAAGGGATAAACCTATTTCCTGCATTTCCTTTTCAGGTGGCGTAGCAGATTACGTTTACTATGATGTAACTGAGAGAGGAACTATAACGGACACCTTTCAGTTTGGCGATATAGGCATTTTACTCGGGCAGGCTATTAGAGAATCGCCCCTTTATAGGGACATGAAGGTGGTAAGAAGTACAGAGACCATTAGGGCCACTGTAGTAGGTGCAGGCACCCATACAACAGAAATAAGTGGAAGTACCATTACTTATACAAAAAATACCTTTCCCATTAAGAACTTACCCATTTTAAAGCTCTCCTTAGAAGATGAGGAGGGAGGCTCAGAAGGCTTAAGAACTGCTGTTAGACAAAAGCTAGAGTGGTTCAAGCTGGATGGGGATTTGCAAAGAGTGGCTATTGCCATCCAAGGCAAAGAAAATCCTAGCTTTAAAGAGGTACAGGCTTATGCTACAGGTCTTGTAGAAGGAATGCAGGAGCTTATTGCTAGAGAATTACCACTTATTTTAATTGTAGAAAAGGACATGGCCAAGGTGCTAGGTCAAACGATGTACCATGAACTGGGGTACAAAAAGGATGTGATTTGTTTAGATAGCATCAAACTAGACAATGGGGACTATATCGATATCGGTAACCCTGTGGCAGAAGGAACAGTGCTTCCTGTAGTAGTAAAAACATTAGTGTTTAATTGAAAGGAGGGTCTTTATGATTTTAAAGACACAGTTATTTGGACATACTTATGAGTTTAAATCACTCAAAGAGGTAATGGCAAAGGCCAATGAAGAAAAGTCAGGAGACAAATTAGCAGGGCTTGCAGCGACCAGTGCAGAGGAGAGGGTAGCCGCCAAGGTGGTACTTGCCAATGTGACCTTAGAGGACTTAAGAAATAATCCTGCTGTCCCTTATGAAATGGATGAGGTCACCCGTATTATTCAAGATGATGTGAATGAAAAGATTTATAACGAATTCAAGCATATGACAGTGGCTGAATTTAGAGAATGGATTCTAGATGAAAAAACGACAGGGGCAGATATTAAGAGAGCCTCAAGAGGAATTACCTCAGAAATTGTAGCGGCTGTGGCTAAGATTATGTCTAATATGGACCTTATTTATGGCGCTAGAAAGATTCGTATTACAGCCCATTGTAATACAACTATTGGTGAACCAGGCACCCTTTCTTCTAGACTTCAACCTAACCATCCAACAGATGACCCCGATGGTATTATGGCTTCCCTATTAGAAGGCTTAACCTATGGGGCAGGAGATGCTTTACTGGGTCTTAACCCTGTAGACGATTCCACAGAGAGTGTTGTAAGAGTCTTAAAACGCTTTGAAGAAATCAAACAAAAATTCAAAATCCCTACTCAAACCTGTGTTCTTGCCCATGTAACAACACAAATGGATGCCATCCGTAAAGGGGCACCAACAGACCTTATTTTCCAATCCATTGCAGGTTCTGAAAAAGGTAATGAAGCCTTTGGTTTTAATGCAGCTACCATTGAAGAAGCAAGACAGCTTGCCTTAAGCCAAGGAACAGCAGAAGGACCTAATGTTATGTATTTTGAGACAGGTCAAGGCTCAGAGCTTTCTTCAGAAGCCCATCATGATACAGACCAAGTGACTATGGAAGCTAGATGTTATGGTTTTGCTAAACACTATAAGCCTTTTATTGTTAATACAGTTGTAGGTTTTATTGGACCAGAGTACTTGTATGATGGACGCCAAGTCAATAGGGCAGGTCTTGAAGACCATTTCATGGGTAAATTAACAGGTGTTTCTATGGGGTGTGATGCTTGCTATACCAACCATATGAAGGCAGACCAAAACACCATTGAAGACTTATCTGTTTTATTAACAGCAGCAGGCTGTAACTACTTCATGGGTATTCCTCATGGGGATGACGTTATGCTTAACTACCAAACCACAGGTTTTCATGAAACAGCAGCCCTTAGAGAGATGTTTGGCCTAACAGCCATTAAGCCTTTCCACGAATGGCTCCTTAAGATGGGCTTTGTAGATGAAAGAGGCCGTTTAACAGAAAGAGCTGGAGACGCATCAATACTATTCTAAGATAAGGAGGCACAATAATGAACGAACAAGATTTAAGAAGAATGGTAGAACAACTTGTAGAACAGATGGTTACAAAGGATAGCAATAGTGGAAGTAGTATCACATTTGCAGCAGGCGGCAGTGAAAGCTGTGGGTCTT
>JAEZKI010000286.1 GCA_023415525.1 Bacillota bacterium
CTGTAAAGGAAGAAAAAAGTTATGTCTTTCGCGTAAGAGATACAGGAATTGGTATCCCAAAAGAAAGTTTAGAACATATTTTTGAGCGGTTCTATCGGGTAGATAAGAGTCGCTCTAGAAAAAGTGGAGGAACCGGACTGGGCTTATCCATTGTCAAACATATTGCCCAGCTCTACAATGCAAAGGTTACTGTAGAGAGTGAAGAAGGGAAAGGCTCTTGCTTTACACTCTGCTTTATGCAGGATGACAACAATAGAAATAAGTGAAACAACAAGGATAGAATGAAAAAACACTCCTAAAAGTAGAGACTTTTAATCTCTGGTTTTAGGGGTGTTTTTTTGAGAGCCTTTAATCTTCTTTGGGTATAGCCTTAAAGTTTTCACCATCCTTTGGAGGTTTAGGGCCAAAGTATTGATAAAAATTAACTTGTAAATTACCATTAAAAAGTTTACGGGTTTTATTGGCTTTTTTACCATAGTCCTTTTCAAAGGTAGGACTAGAAGTAACGGTATAGAGAGACCAGGTGGGATTGCTATTCATAAGGGTACGAAGATCCTTGTGAAGGCGTTCCACTTTTTCTTTGTCACTAATACGTTCACCATAAGGAGGATTAGACATAACCACGCCATAGTCACCATGAGGCAAAGAAGTTTTGTGGATAGGCTTAGCAAAGAACTGGATATAGTCACCTACTCCTGCTGCATTAGCATTTTCCCTGGCACTTAAAATGGCATTTCGGTCAATATCGGAGGCATAAATAATGGGACTTCCTTTTTGATCAATAGCTTCTCTTGCTTCTTCACGGAGTTCGTCCCATAGTTCTTTTGGCACTTGAGGCCAACGACAAGAAGAAAAAGAACGATTCAGACCAGGGGCGATATTTTTAGCCATCATAGCGGCTTCGATTGCAAAGGTACCTGAACCGCAGAAAGGATCATAGAGAATACGTCCTTTTTTCCAATAGCTAATTTGTAAGAGAGCAGCCGCTAATGTTTCTTTAATAGGGGCTTCAACGGAGCTTACGCGATAGCCTCTTTTGTGGAGCCCATCTGGCCCAGTTGTATCGATGGTTAAGGTAGCTACATCCTTAAGAAGAGCCACTTGTACGGTATAAGAAGGACCTGTTTCAGGAAACCAATCTATTGCGTAGTGCTGTTGGAGGCGTTTAACAATGGCCTTTTTTGTAATGGCTTGACAGTCGGAGATACTAAAAAGAGCAGATTTAACGGACTTGCCATTGACAGTAAATTTAGCATCCGGAGTGATCCATTCTTCCCAAGGTAAGACATGAACCTGATTAAAGAGTTCTTCAAAGGAAGTTGCCTTGAATTCACCCATTTTGATATAGACACGGTCAGCACTTCTTAACCACAGATTAGATAGGACAATGGCTTCAGCATCTCCCGTATAGGTAATCTTGCCATCAGATACAGAGGTAATCTCATAGCCTAAATCTTCCACTTCTTTTTTGACCATCGCTTCCAGGCCAAAAGTAGAGGTGGCAATTAACTCAAAAGTTTTCATACAAATCTCCTTATCATTCGTTAGGTAAGTTTATTCTACCCCATCCTTAAGCATCTGTATAGAGGGAGAGCTTAACATAGATTTAACATTCCTCCAATATAAACCAAACATTGATCGTTTATGATGAGCTTGTAAGTTAAATAAGTCTTTTCTATAAATGTTTATAAATGTGTGAAAATTATAAGAACATAAGGAGGGTTTAGGAATGAAAAAAAGATTACTAGCCAGTGCAATGGTAATAGTAGTAGGTACAATGATGCTGACAGGTTGTGGTTCTCAAGAAGAAAAGAATCTAAAAGAAGGAACAAAGGTTTCCATTGTAGGTTCTACAACTATAGCAGAACCAATGGAAAAATTAGCAGCTAAATATAAGGAACTTGGTAATACAGATAATCTTGAAGTACAAGGAAATGGTTCTTCAGCAGGGATTAAAGCTACTATAGAGGGGACAGCGGATATTGGTATGAGTTCCCGTGAATTAAAGGACGAAGAAAAAACATCTGGAATCCAAGAAACAGTTATTGCCTATGATGGTATTGCCGTCATTCTCCACCCTTCTAATACGGTCACTGATTTAACAAAAGACCAAGTTAAAGAGATCTTTGAAGGGAAAATTACCAACTGGAAAGAAGTAGGGGGTAATGATAAGGATATTGTTGTTGTAACGCGAGAAGCAGGCTCTGGTACAAGAGCTGCCTTTGAAGAAATCTTAAAGCTTATGGATGAGAACAAAGCTTCTACTATCACAGAGGTTGCCCTTGTAGGAGAAGGAACAGGAACGATTATGAAAACAGTAGCAACAAAAGAAACTTCGATTGGTTTCGTATCAGAAGGTTACCTTGATGATACAGTAAGAGCAGTAAAAATAGACGGTGTCCCATGTACAGTAGAGAATGTAAAAGGTGGTAATTACCCTATTTCCAGGCCATTAATTCTCGTTAATCAGCCATCTATCAAGCCAGAAGCCCAGGCTGTTATTGACTTTATTCTAAGCAAGGATGGGCAAGCCATTATAGGAGAGAAGTATATCCCAGTAAAAAATGAATAAAAGCTATATAAAACTTAAGTTAAGGTAGATGGTGTAAAATGGAAAAAATAATGAAAAAAGTATTTTGGCTTTGTGCAGCCATCATGATTATAGTCATTGGTTTTATGGGAGCATATATCGTAATAGGGGGGCTCCCTTTTTTCTCACATACTCATTTGTTAGAGTTTTTACTGGGGGAGAAATGGAACCCCTCCGGTGAGCTTTATGGGATTTTGCCTATGCTCCTTGCTAGCCTCTATGGAACAATAGGTTCAACCCTTATTGGAGTAGTTGTTGGAATAAGTACAGCTATTGTATTAGTAGAAATTCTTCCACAAAAGCTGGCAAAAGTCTTTTCTGCAGCCATTGACCTTTTAGCAGGTATTCCTTCTGTTATTTATGGGTTTTGGGGGTTAGTGGTGATTGTACCTATTATTGATAAGATATGGGGAGGGAGAGGTGCTGGAAGTAGTTTATTAGCAGTTATCATCATCCTTTCTATAATGATTTTACCCACGATTATTCGTATGACAGAAGTAAGCCTTCGTGCTGTTCCAGTAGAATATAAAGAAGGAGCATTAGGACTTGGGGCTTCTAAATATCAATACATTTTTCATGTACAACTGGGTGCTGCTAAGTCAGGCATTTTAGCTGGAATCGTTTTGGGTATAGGAAGAGCTCTTGGTGAAACCATGGCAGTTATTTTAGTAGCAGGGAATGCCCCCATTATTCCAAGGAATCTCGTAGACCCTGTTAGAACCCTTACAGCTAATATTGCTATTGAGATGGGTTATGCCCAAGGGAATCATCAACAAGCTTTATTTGCTACAGGAATGATTTTATTTGTACTTATTATGCTTATTAATTTTGCCCTTACAAAATGGATAAAGACAGGTAGGAGGGGAGCGTAGAAATGAAAGTTAAGCAGAAGGATTACATAATACAAACCTTGTTAATAGCCATTTCACTTTTGACTATTGGCGTATTACTTTGGATTATTACTTATATTTTTATAAATGGTATTGCCCATATCGATTTAATAAAATTATTTCCACCGATGGTAGCCACTTTATATATTGTAGTACTGGGCTTAATGATTTCGGCACCTATAGGAATTGGAGCAGCTATTTATCTTCATGAATATGCCAAGGAGGGTAGATTTGTAAGAATCATTCGGTTTGCCACAGAAAGCTTGGCAGCAGTACCCTCTATTCTCTTTGGTCTTTTTGGAATGATTTTCATTCAAACCCAGTTAAAACTTGGTTTTTCTATGGTATCAGGTGCCCTTACTGTTTCTATGATGGTGCTCCCAACTCTCGTAAAAGCCACAGAAGAAGCGTTAAAGACAGTTCCCAATAGCTATAGAGAAGGGTCTCTTGCTTTGGGAGCTACTAAATATGCAACTATTGCAAAAGTTATTTTGCCTACTGCACTTCCAGGTATTTTGACAGGAGTTGTATTGGGCATTGGACGCATTGTAGGTGAGACAGCAGCTATTTACCTTACAGCAGGAACGATGTATCGTTTACCACAGCATGCAATGGAGTCAGGAAGAACTTTAGCAGTACATCTTTATTTATTAGCTAAAGAGGGGATCTCATTTGATGAGGCCTATGGGACAGCTCTTGCCTTACTCGTTGTAATACTCTGTTTAAATTTAACCACCTATTTCATAGGAAGTAAGTTAAACATTAGTAATCGTAGCAAATAATAAGGAGAAATAAGATGAATAAAATAATAAGTGTTGAGGATTTATCCTTTTATTACGGGGATTTTAAAGCCCTAAAAAATATTAGTTTGGACGTAATAGAAAATGAAGTGTTGGCTTTTATCGGTCCTTCAGGCTGTGGAAAGTCTACTTTGCTGCGTCTCTTTAATCGTATGAGTGACTTAGCTGAAGGGGCAAAGATGGAAGGTAAAATTGATTTTAAGGGAAAGCCTCTTTTTGAAATAGATGTCATTGAACTACGTAAAAGAGTAGGTATGGTTTTTCAAAGACCTAATCCTTTTCCCATGAGTATTTATGATAACATAGCTTATGGTCCTAAGATGCAAGGAATTAGAAAAAAGGCAGAGTTAGATGAGCTTGTAGAAGATAGCTTAAGAAAAGCTGCTATTTGGGAGGAAGTAAAGGACAAACTTCGTAAAAATGCCATTACTTTGTCAGGAGGACAACAACAAAGAATTTGTATTGCACGTTCTATCGCTATGCGCCCAGACGTTTTATTAATGGATGAACCCACCTCAGCCTTAGATCCTATTTCAACTTCTAAAATAGAAGATTTGATAAGTGAACTTAAAAAGCAGTATACGATTGTCATTGTGACACATAATATGCAACAAGCAGCACGTATTTCTGATCGTACGGCCTTCTTCTTATTAGGTGAGCTGATTGAATTAGATAGAACTCAAACTCTATTTAATACGCCACATCATAAGAAGACAGAAGACTATATTACAGGACGATTTGGTTAATAGGGGGGAAATGTGATGACACTTAGAAAAC
Source organism: Bacillota bacterium (assembly GCA_023415525.1). Classification (GTDB taxonomy): domain Bacteria; phylum Bacillota; class Clostridia; order Lachnospirales; family Cellulosilyticaceae; genus Sporanaerobium. The sequence goes on from JAEZKI010000286.1 coordinate 5,058, forward strand.
GATATGAAGAAAAATTAAGACAATTAAATGATAAGATAATTGAGATGGGACATATTACAAATCGCCTTATTGGACAGACTATTGAGGCCATTAGGATAGATGATAAGGACTTGGCTCAAAGAACTATATTAGAGGATGATGTCATTGATAATCTACAACTGGAGATAGAGAGAGAATGTGCGCTTCTCATTGCATTGCAACAGCCAGTAGCTAGTGATTTACGCTTTATCATTTCTGCCATTAAGATCATTACAGATATTGAACGTATTGCTGACCAATGTTCAGATATTTGTCAGTATAGTTTAAAGATGAAAGATGGAAGTTGGAAGGAAGAAGTCAATTATCAAAGGCATATTGAGAGAATGGCCCTTAGTACTAAGAAGATGCTAGAGCAAACATTGACAAGTTTTACTTTACAAGACCAGGAACTAGCCAGAGAAGTCTTGCGATCAGATGACAAAATTGATGAAAGCTTTCTTAAGATATGGGAGGAAATCAAAGATGAAATGATAGCCAGGCCGGATTTCATTGAAACAGGTATGCAGTATATCATGGTGATTAAATACCTAGAAAGAATAGCCGACCATATTACCAATATTGCAGAGTGGATACTCTATAGTAATACAGGCGAATACCTTATTCATGCTACACCAGAGGAAGAATAAATAAATCCTCTGGTTTTTTTGTTTTTTTGATTAATGCAAATTTTAATTATATAATAGTATTAAAGAAGAAATCCTAGAGGAGATGCATAAAAAGCGGTTTCTCCATCATCAAAGAACCTTGTACCACATAGAAACTTCAGATGGCTATGGAATTTTGCTTGTAAAAAGAGCATGCCTAATCAAATGGCATACTACCTCGTTCGTGTACTCTATAGATAAAGGAGGTGCTTATAAATGCACGCATGGGAACAAATACAGGAGACTGTAGATTTTATTGAGGAACATTTAGATGAAGAGATTAATATTGAAAGCTTGGCAAATAGGGCTTCGCTATCCCCTTTTTATTTTCAACGCTTATTTAGCCGACTCATTAAGAAGCCAATTGCAGAGTATGTCAAACTTCGCCGAATGGCAAAGGCCACTGAGATTTTGCTTCAAAAGGACAAACGTATTTTAGATTGTGCCTTAGACCTAGGATTTTCCTCACATGAACACTTTACACGTACTTTTAAAGATACTTTTGGAATGACACCAGATGAGTATCGTAAGAAACCAATAGCATTAAATCGCATGACAAAGCCAGAGCTTTTACTTCATTATGTAGTAACTGATGAAGGTTTTCCATTGATTACAGAGGGAATCGTCTTAGAAATAAACCGAAAACAAATAAAAGAACCCCTCCATTTTATCGGTTTAAAAAAAGATTTACCCTTTGAGTTTGTAGAAGGACTAGGAACAGAATCTGGGGTTGACCCATTGGATACCCTTTGGCGAAGCTTTCATGAGCAGAAGGAGGAGTTACTTCATCTTTCTGTAGATAGCGAAGAAGTAGGTGTGACATATCCCTGTTTAAAGGAAGGTTATTTTAGCTATTTCGCAGGAGCAAAGGCCAAACAAGAAGAAGCTTCAGGTGATTTTATAAACTGGGAGCTACCCATGGGAGACTATTTGGTTTGTTCTTTTGAAGCGGAGAATTTTGAGGCTCTTGTTATGGACGCTCTTTATAAAGCTCAACAGTACATTTATAACACCTGGCTCCCCAAGCATAAACTTCAGACAGAGGCATTTTGTATGGAGCGCTATGCAAGCCATTCTCCTGAAACAAGAAGTATGGAAATTTGGATGAAGCTAATTAAATAAAAGGATGGTAGAACCTTATGAACCAAGATATGTTTTTCATTAATTTAGCTCCCAAACAGTTGAGAAGGGATTTATAGATATTTTGATATTATAATATTTAGAATATTATGATATAATTAATCTAAAATGCTATAAATGGCAAATGAAGAGGGAGGCTAGTCATGAAAAATATACAAAATTACAAGGCTGAGAAGTATGAATCAAAGGATTACGAGGAGGTTGAAGAGAACATATACAGGGGAAAATCTCCTTGGAGTGAAGAACAGATATATGTGACATCGTTACAATTTGAGCAAGAGCCTGAGTTTGGAGAAGGGGAGTCTCCTAAGGATATTTCACAATACCCTCTAGAAGATATTTTAGATAAATTTTTAGTGCATATTACAGATTTCTATGAAAAGGAAAATAATGAGAGTGCTAATACATGCTATCTAGAGTTTGCAAGCCCAGCTATTAATGCCATACAAAAGTTGAGAACTATTATTGGCAAGCGTGCCTACTTGTATACTTATGAAAAAGATGGCGAAGAATATGAAAAAACAATTATTGAGTAAACAATCACCACTTTCTAGTAGATAGGCTAAATA
>JAEZKI010000325.1 GCA_023415525.1 Bacillota bacterium
CCAACGTATCATCATTAAAGTACTTTAATAGTCCTGGATCTAGGCTCTTTCTCACTATAGTCTGATATACCTCTGTAGCAGCCCTTTGATCTGCCAGTATTCCTTTCTTTTTTTCTTTTCCTACTACCAGATAATAGTCACTCACATAAGCATTATCTGGTAAGCTAATGGTTGTAGTGTATTCCAATCGATCTTTCGTCGTTGGATTTTCTAAAGTCAAATCCACCCATGAGCGATAAATATCCTGCTTATTATCATAAGTCGTTGAAGCTGTCACATCTGTCAGTTTAACTTCTATGTCCCCTGCTGGTGGTAAGGTTTCTACCTTATTAAGCTTCTCTTCTCCTAAGAAAAGGACTCGCATCCTATTAAAGGTTGTTTCATCTATAACATGGTCTTTTGTCAATCCTTGATGGTAAAAATAAGATAAAATAGGTGTGTTCCCACCATCTAGAATGTCCCTTCTTCCTGCCGTCATCATACTCTTCTCTAGCCGGTCTAAGGTTTTTGCCAACTGCTCCTTATTAACGGAGCCCTCTATTTCCTTTCCTTCTACATACCTCATAGCCGTATCAAAATTATATCTATCTAGGCCTATTCCCCCAAAGAAAAGTGAAGGAAGTGTCAGTGCTCCTAGGACTAAAAGGCTTATACAATTTTTAGATTCTGTTTGCCATAACGCTTTTACTTCTCTTACTAAATAACATCCCTCCCAAATAATTGCTACTGTAGGAATAAAAATCAGTAGTCCTAAACCAAAGAAGATAATACCTATTACTCCAATAGGCATTAGGGGAATAAAAATCACAAAGAAATATAAAATAAAAGTAGCACCTACCACTCTTACATAAAATAATATTTTTCTTAAGAATACAGCTTTGGGTGGCCACATCATAAATGCTAAACCGTTAATGAGAGGCATAATCCAAAAGATAGCTTCGCTAAAGTCGCCTAAAAGTCCTTCATTACTTAGTAAATCAATAGAGTTGACCGCTAAACCTATATAAGGAAGTACAATAAGGATTACAAAGGTACATATCTCATAATAAATCTTTGTTTTTCTTTCCTCCAATACACTAGGGAAGAAACAAATACCTCTATCTCTTTTTAAAATAAATAAAATCTGTATACCTACTAAAACAAAACTATATAAACCTGCAACCAGTAGAATAACTATTAATAGCTCACTCTGAGTTTTGGCTAAAATATTGAATCCCAGATACATAATAAAGGGAATCCCTACCTCTACAGTAACATACTTACGGAGCTGTCTTGATTTCTTTATGGAATAGGAGAAGGCTACACAGCTTATTAAATTAATGACTATTACTACCATCATGTTTATAGATGCAAAAGTAAAGCTTTGCTCTTCTTCGCTAAACAAGTTTATGCTCCAACTCAGTAACCATACTATGCCTACGCCTATTGCTATACTTATACCCATTAACAGGAGAAGCTCCTTCTTGTTGAGCTCCTCTTTTTTGCTACTATAACCCCATACCAATATGCTGCTTGCAAGGATGATAAGTACACCACCGACTACAGTTACAAGCTTCTCTCCCATTTCTCCCTTTGCCATAAACCAATAAAATCCTAATAAAAAGAGAGGTATTGCTATACTTCCACAAACTACCCTTGGCTTAAATAAGCTTTTCATTTAACTCCTCCTTTACTAAATATCTTACACCTATACTATTTATAGTAATTAGTCCACCTAAATAAAGTAAAATACCTATGGTTCCATGCAACAAACCAAAAAAATGACTCTGAGCAAAAGGAACAGAGGCTAAAATACGTATGCTCCCTATCAAATAACCTAATCCTATAGACACTGCACATGATATACCAAGCCATCTTGTCTGATTTGTAACATAAGCTCTAAATCGGAAAAATAAAAGCACAAATACCATAGCCATAAAAACATTTCCAAGGCATTCACTTGTAATGGCAAAGGTTCCTGTACTACATATGTACCCATACCCCTCTTCATAGCTAAATCTTACATTATAAAAAAGCTTACACAAGTCTACATAAGGTTGAAGTAAAACTTTAACTCCTTGCTCTGGTAAAAAACGACTGCTTCCTAATAAAATCAAGGTGATTATGCTCCCCAACACTTCTAATCCTCTTTGCCTACACTGTGTGTTTTGTGTGTTTAACCTCATATCCTTTATCTCACTTTCAGCTTTCCACTTGATTATTTACTTTAAATATCTTAATTTTCAATCTATATATGATACCATTTAAATATACTATAGTTCTTTGCGTTTTTCAATATTTATTTATTGTTTATCAATATATTTATTGTAGTTTATAACTCAATCTGAAGATTAGGTATGGATTTTCAGATTACAATTGAGAAGATTTTTATAAGATAAATTGAAAATCGAGATATAACCTTCGTTCATCTAAATCCAAGTTGCAAAATATGGTATACTCCAACAGCCTTTCCTTGTACTTTAGACACTGGAAACTCAAAATAGTCCTATAGAACAATCAGTAAAGCTATTGGTCATTGAGCTAAAACTACAAAACAAAAAGTGGCCTCACCATTAAGGTGTACCACTTTTCTTAAGCCTTTTATTCCTCTAAATACCCTGCCATAGAATAGGTATTATACTTCTTAGTTATCTCCAATATTCTCTACCCTAGTAATATTCGTACTTGTATGTTTGGAGGTTTTTTGTCTATAAATAACTCAAATAACTACTCCATTGTTATATACTTACAACTTTCTTGACAAATTATTAGTTGATAACTATTATTAATAATTATATAATTGATATTAACTATCAGTTAAAAACAAAAAAAGGAGAGAGTTACTGTAAAACAAATCACATTCGATTTATAAACTTCTATAAGTTTTCAGTAACGGATTAATAATGGAGTTAAAAATTTTAGAACTCAGTGCGTCTCACGCATTTGGTGTAAAAAACGTTGAAATACCAGATTCTTACCTATCCATAATTGATGAATATGAGCTTGAATCTACTGATTTATCTCACTACAACATTTTGTTGATTACGTATTTTGTTGATCAAGAATACTTATATAAACATAAGCAAATCATTGAGAACTTTTTAAAGGAAGGAAAAGTAGTTGTATTTTGTGGTCATTTATTCCGTCAATGGTTACCAGGTTGTTCATTATTTATGCCTAAAAAAATTAATAGCTATAAAGATTATTTTGTACAGACAGTTCCTGGAGCCCCTTTATTTGATGGTGTTGAAATAGAGGACATGGTTTGTAATAAAGGTGTAGCAGGATTTTTTGCACGCGGTTATTATTATGCACCAGAAAAGGCGGAAGTTTGCTTGACCTTTACAGATGGAAAAGTTATCTCTTATATAGACCGTCATACAACAAACGGAACAATCATTGTTCATGCAGGACAAAATATTTTAAACTACAAAGACGCAAGCAACACTACAAAGAAAATTAGTGAGCAGGCACTTACTTTATTAAAACAAGAAGTATGTGGAGGGAAAGAACAATGAGAAAAATAGCTGTCATTTATAGTGGGCATGCCCCTCATTATCGTACTTTTCATGAGCCTAAATACGCTCAATACATCGAAAAACTTATATACTTTCCAGAATTTGAAGCTACAGACCTTACGCCATTTGATGTATTAATTGTGCCTTCTCAGCTTAATTCTAAATTATTACTGAAATCTGCTCAGAAGATTCGTGACTTTGCTGATACAGGAAAGACGGTTGTTGTTCTTGGACCACAACCTTGGGAATGGCTCCCTCATCAAAAATGGGAGCACCGCCCCACAAACTTTTGGTGGTGGTTAGAAGAAAATGCTGATAGTGGCTTGCGTGTTAAAAATGAAAATCACCCCTTCCACAACTATTTCACACTGGAAGATTGTACATGGCATCAACACGGTGTCTATTGGCCACCATCCCATGCAACTCCATTAATTGCAACAAAAGATAACGGAGCTGTCTTATATATTGATGAACAATCTACCAAGGGAACTTGGATTATTACAACGTTAGATCCTGATTATCATTTTGGCTCTTATTTTATGCCTGCAACAGAACGTTTCCTTGAAGCACTATTCACATGGTTAAGCCTTGGAAAACTTAATTAAAGTCATTGGTTAAGACATTCATCTTATTATTAAAATAGCAAATTTAAAAAGCTAGCCAAGTATTATCTTGACTAGCTTCTTTTACTATCTATTTAGGCATTCCAAGAGGCTTCCCACTCTCTTTATCTGTTTTCTTCTTTGGATTTAATTTGTTTTTAATTACCAATGAAGTTATCCCTTATTAGAGGTTACAAAATGACTTAAATCGTCTCCTCTTAGTGTTCTTTCTAGAAGTTCAGGTAATAGACCTGGACTACAGGCAAAGCAAGGGATACCAAAGCTTGCTAATTTCGTTGCAACTGCTTTATTGTAATAAGGTGTCCCCTCATCACTAATAGCTAGAAGACAAATGACCTTTACGCCACTTTCTTTAAAAAATCGCAGCTTATTAAGCATTCCTCCTTGATTACCATATTCATCTAAATCAGAGATTAAAAACATTAAGGTCTGCTTGGGATTCTCAATAAATTGCTCACAATAGCATAAAGACTTATGAATGTCTGTTCCTCCACCCAGCTGTATCCCATAAAGCATATCTACTGGATCATCATAGCGCTCTGTCAAATCTACTACACACGTATCAAAAGCTACCACCCTTGTCTTAAAAGCTGCTATCTTTGCTAAAATACAGCCCATAATCGTGGAGTAAATAATAGATTGTCCCATAGAACCACTTTGATCAATATCTAAGATGATTTGCCATTTGTTTGTCTTCGACTGCTGCTCATAAAAGTAAATACGTTCTGGAATAATGGTTTCAAGTTGAGGATTAAAGTTTTTTAAATTTCTACGAATGGTGTAATGAAAGTCTATACTTGTGGCATTCCCTCGTGGGCTATGGTTTTTCTTATTCAGTGCTGCTGTGACGGCCTTTTGTAGCTCTGTTACCATATGCTTATTAATATCCTCAACAATAGACTCAATATAGCTTCTAACAGCATTCTTGGAACGTTCTGGCACTTGATTTTTTAATGTTAAAAGTGTACATGCCATATTAATATCTGGTGCCATATCTCTTAGCACCTCTGGCTCAAAAAGTAACTCCTTCATACCTTTTCGTTCAATGGCATCACTTTGAATGATTTGTACGATTTCTTGGTCAAAAAGCTTTCTCACATCTCCTAACCATTTAGAAATCTTAGGAGCTGAGTAGCCATTACCTGCTCCATTTGTGCCCTTTTCCAGGTCATGATTACTCTTATCATAGATGGCATCCAATGCTTGTGCCATCAGTAGCTCTTCATCACTAAGTGAAGGAGCTATTCCCGTAGCATCATTAAAGCCCTTTTCACTTTCTTTCCCTAGAAGCAATCGCCATTTATTGATATTCTCGGTCTTATCCATTTCTCGGCTTCCTCCTTTCATAGGAATGACATTAAAAGTCAAAATCCAGCAAATCCTCCACCATCTTTTCTTCTTCTTGGGAAAGCTCTCCATTTAAAATTTCACTTACAGCTTCTTGATCTAAACCCCAAATATTGGCTAGATTTTCTGCAATCATATACTTTTCATCGGCTGAAAAGGTACTAAAGGTCCTATGTAAAAAAACAATAGCTGGTTTTAATTCTTCCTCATCCAGAGACATAATGTACTCATCTAACTTCTCCCAAATTGTGGTGTTTCCCAAAATCGAATAACGATTACGGCTTGCCAAGCCTTCAAACCAGCCCGCCCCAATATCTGCCGGGATACCTGGTAGTAATCTCCTACTCATTTCCTTAATTAGCATCTCTCTCTCTATTAATCGGCGTTCCAATAATATAGAGCATGCCATACCGGATAAACTAGCATTACAATCATCTCTATTGGATAAGTGGGTTAATTCTTTGATATAAGTTGCCACATCTACTATTTCTTCATGATAAGAAGCAATCTTATCTATTTTTAAGATGGCCTCGCCCATAATTTTGGTAGCCTCCCTATTACAATGGGCAGCAGTTACCATGAGTAAAGAGGCCCTTAAAAAGAGTTCTGTTAAAAGTGGCTTTAGCACCTCTGTGTCAATACGTCTAATATTTCCAAAACGCAAGATGTTAGAAAGATTAAAACCTGCATCTATCAGTTCATCAAAGGCTTCTGACTCCACCCCAAGATTTTGAATAATTCTCATAGCATAGTGTACCATATCACTCATGCCACATTTATAAGCTAGCTCAATAATGGCTGTGGCTTCTTTAATGTGTTTACAAGTATCTAATTTTTCCTTTAATACATAAGCCGCTGCCATTTTAACCGTATCCCCATAAAGGGCAGATTCCACTAGTTCAATCTCTGTTTCAGGCTGCCAGCATAAAGTCCATTCTTCTTTCCAATTGGCTCCTTCTTGGAAGGTACCTTTGGATTTTGCAAAAGATATGCCTATTACTTGAAGCTGATGTAAAAAATAAGACCGGTATAAATCTAAATAAGCTGCTTTTTCTGTTTTAACTTGTCGGTTTTCTCTTAAGTCTAGCACCAGGTCTTCTGCTACAACACTTCTATACTTTTCTAGCTTTAAGTCCTTTAACATATAGTTAAAGTTATTTTGCAAGGCTGTTTTACTCATGCCCTGTGGTAGTTGTCCAATCTTTGTACCAATCTCTACTTGTGCCATAGCTTCTGCTACTTTACTAAAGTGTCCTTCACCTAAGCAGGTTTTAGCCCCATCTCTTAAGTCTTGAAGGGTAGGTTGACTCCCTCCATGCATTATAGCTAACCCTCTGGCTAATCTCACGGCTTCAATAACTTCTGCGGAGGACTTGATATGCCCCCCTTTTCTCATAGCTTCTACAACTGCTGTCATATAATACTCAGGAAGCTTTTCTAATCGTCCTTCCTGCATATATTGCCACATCATTTCGAAGTAATAAGGCGATTTATTGCCTGCCCCATAACCACTGCGACTGGATAAACGATAGTACGAATAGGGCATTAACGTGAGGTTACTCTTCATATGAGGTAAGGTGTGAATCTCTTTCTCCGTCAAAGCAAGACTATCTGTATTCCTTAGGTTGCTTGTATGATATGCCCCCGTTACGACAACCATCTTGTCATAACTATAACCC
>JAEZKI010000333.1 GCA_023415525.1 Bacillota bacterium
TTTTAAGTATGTGCATCAAGTTCATGCTTCAGCAGAGCAAGTAGGAGCTATTAATACCCTTGTTTATACGCAAGAAGGGTATATAGGCTATAATACGGATGCCATAGGGTTAAGGTTGGCATTAAAAGAACGTGGCATTGAATGGAAAGGTAAAAATGTGGCAATTATAGGTAGTGGAGGAGCAGCTTACGCAGCCTATGTAGCCGTTGCCGAAGAGGCCGGTTCCATCCATTTATTTAACCGTACCCTTGCCCATTTAGAGGCATTAAAAAAGCATATGTCCAATTATTATACGGTACCTACCTTTCTTTATGTATTAGAGGCACCTTGTGAAACGCCTTTAGAGCTGGTGATTCAGACAACGGGTATAGGGATGGGATGCTACGAGGGACAAATGCCTGTTTGTACACAAAACGTATTAGCTCATGCCCAAATAGCAGTAGACCTCATTTATGCCCCTAAGGAAACCTTGTTTTTAAAAACAGCCAAGAATATGGGGTGCTTGTGTGAAAATGGTTTTGGTATGCTTTTTTACCAAGCCGTAAAGGCTTTTGAGTGGATGCATGGTATAAGCTGCAAGGAAGAATGGAACAAACAAATCAAACAAGAACTCATGGCGGCTTTACAGTTATAGAGTTGGTCTTAGTCCTTTTAATAAGTAGTTTTTTAATAGGTGGCGTAAAAATAGGGTTAAAGGGCTTGGAAAGAATTCGCTTTAATGCTTATTTAAGGGAGGTCGAAACGGGGATCTTAAGTGCGCAACAAATGGCCAGCTTAACGGGGGAGAACTATACCCTCTATTGTGCTAGCCGTGGCATTTATATTTTAAGAAGGGGTATAACGCTTTATCATTTTCCCATGGCAAGTCAGGTAGAACTTTTAGAGGATGAAACCACATTAAGGCGTGGTGGTTTTGATGGCAATCCCCGTTCTTGTGCAGGGAGCATTGCGCTGGTACACCGTGGGCTTAAAGAGAAAGCCACTTTTAAAATTCGTGTAGCTTCCGGTAAATTAACACTTTATAAGGAGCCTTATAGATACTAAAGGGGGATGAAATGAAACGCATTTATTTAATTGGGTTTATGGGGTGTGGCAAGTCTTTTATAGGCAAAAAATTGGCTAAAACTTTAGACTATAAATGGGTAGATTTAGATGCTCTTATTGTAGAAAGGCAAGGCTGTTCCATTGCTCAGATTTTTAATGAACATGGGGAAGTTTATTTTAGAGAGCTGGAGACGGCACTTTTAGTAGAAAGTTGCCAATGGGATAAAGTGGTAATCTCTACAGGGGGTGGGGTTATTATGGCAGCTGAGAATCGCAACTTGCTCAAACAAGAGTTCGTTTTTTATCTAGAATGGCAGCTGGAAACGTTATTGGAACGAATAGCACAAGATAAAGAAAGGCCTCTGGCAGGAGATTTAGATAAGTTAAAGGCACTTTATGAGTGGCGAGCCCCTCTTTATGAGGAAGTCGCTTGCCAAAAAATAAATTGTGAAAAATTATCCCCCCCAATGCTTATTGCACAAATTATAAAAAGGATGGAGGAGACCAATGAAAATAGCTGTTATTAATGGACCCAATTTAAATTTTTTAGGTATTAGAGAACCACAAATTTATGGAAATAGTTCTCTGCATGATTTAGAAGAAAAAATACGAAACTATAGTTGTGAAAAACAAATAGAGGTACAATTTTTTCAATCCAATTCTGAAGGAGCCTTGATTGATTACTTACAAAGTTGTTACTACGATCAGGTAGCTGGCATTATTATTAATCCAGGAGCTTATACTCATTATAGCTATGCTCTTTGTGATGCTATTAAGAGTATCAACATTCCCACCATTGAAGTACATATTTCCCATATACAAAATCGTGAAGAGTTTAGAAAGCATTCTGTAACAGCGCCCTCTTGTATAGGTGTCATAGAAGGCTTTGGTATGGAAGGCTATAACATAGCTATAGATGCCATCTTACGCTATTTAAAATTAGAAAAGTGAGGAGACCTAAAATGAAAACTAGAATTCAAAGACTACTGTGTAAAATGCAAGAATTAGAGCTTGATGCCATGCTGATTGATAGTCGAAGCAATCGCCGCTATATGAGTGGTTTTTCAGGCTCAAGTGCCATGCTTTATATAACGCCTAAAAGACAAGTATTGATTACAGACTTTCGTTATTTAGAGCAAGCAGCTAAAGAATGCCCGGATTATCAAATTATTGACCAAGGCAGCATAGGCCTTTTAAGAACAGCCTTAAAGTGTGCCAGTGAAGATGGGGTTAAGTCTATTGGTTTTGAAAGTAGTCATGTGAGTTATGCAACCTATATGGGTTTTGCAGAACATAAGGCATTTAACTTCGTTCCTACTTTAAAAGTCATAGAGGATTTTAGAAAAATTAAAGATCATGTGGAGTTAGAAAAGTTAGCCAAGGCAGAACATATTGGCGATTTAGCTTTTAACCATATTATTGAATTTATGAAGGATAATTATAGACAGGGGATTACCGAAACGGATGTAGCCCTTGAGATTGAACGTGTCATGCGTAAAAATGGTGCCACAGGTACTTCTTTTGATTCCATTGTAGCTACAGGTGCCAAGTCTTCTCTACCTCATGCCCAACCTGGGAATGAAACATTCAAAAAGGGTGATTTTGTAGTAATGGATTTTGGCTGTATATATGAGGGCTACTGTTCAGACATGACTCGTACTGTTGTTATCGAGGAAGCCAGTCCTCAGCATGTGGCTATATATAACACCGTTTTAGAAGCACAGCATAAAGCCCTAGAGGCCATTAGACCAGGTATGAAGGGTAAGGAAGTGGATGAAGTGGCACGAGAAGTGATTGCTAAGGCAGGTTTTGGAGATTATTTTGGACACGGATTAGGTCATTCTGTAGGCTTAGATATTCATGAAAATCCCCGTTTTTCACCTTTAGAAGAAGCCATTATAGAGGCAGGAATGTGTATAACCGTTGAGCCTGGTATCTATATAAAAGACTTTGGTGGCGTAAGGATTGAAGATTTAGTAGCTGTAACAGAAACGGGGATTTTAAATTTCACACACTCCCCTAAAGAGTTAATTGTTATTAAGTAACAAAAAAAATCGTTGAAAAATTGAAAAATGTAGTTTACACTATATGAAGAAAAGATAACTAGGAGGAAATAGAATGATCTCAGCAGGTGATTTTAGAAATGGTATTACATTCGAAATGGAAGGAAACTTATTTCAAGTTATTGAATTCCAACATGTAAAACCAGGTAAAGGTGCGGCATTTGTACGTTGTAAAATTAAAAATATAAAAACAGGTGGTGTAGTAGAAAGAACTTTTCGTCCTACTGAAAAACTACCAAAAGCTCACATAGATCGTAAAGATATGCAATACCTCTATTCAGATGGTGAACTTTTTCACTTTATGGACGTGAATACTTATGATCAAATTGCAGTGAATGCTTCAGCAGTAGGTGATAACTTAAAATTTGTTAAAGAAAATGAAATGGTTAAAGTTATCTCTCATGAAGGTGTAGTATTTGGTATTGAACCACCACTTAGTGTAGAACTTCAAATCGTTGAAACAGAACCTGGCTTTAAAGGTGATACGGCACAAGGTGCTACAAAACCAGCTATTTTAGAGACAGGTGCAAAAGTAATGGTACCTTTATTTATCGAGCAAGGTGAAGTGATTCGTATTGATACACGTACGGGTGAATATACTGGTAGAGCATAAGAGAAAAGCTAAGGGGCTGTTACATTGGTAGCAGCCTCTTATTCATTAAAGAAGAATTTCGCGTTCATTAAAAGGGTTAAGATAGAGATCTGAAAGCTAGGGAGAGAATAGTTGTGAAGTTAAGAGAAGAAATCGATAAGAGGTCTCCTTGGGAGAACATTAAGCTATGGCTTATTTTAAACTTGGTTTTGTGTATAGTAGTAGAGATGATTGGATCACTTAATGGTATTGAAAGACTTAGTTATCTTATAGCGCATTGTTCCGTATTTATGATGGACTATATAGTTTTACTTATTTTAACTTCACCTGCCTTATTTTTTAGTAAGATGCCTTTTGTCTTTAACCTCTTTGCTGTTTTTGCTATAGGACTTGCCCATACAAGTCGTATTTTACTGACAATAAGAGGACTACCTTTGACTTGGGGAGACTTTTTTATTGCAAAAGAGGGGTTATCTATTGCTGATAAGTATTTATCCGGTTCACTTGTTTTTATTATTATTTGTTTAACCGTTGTAGCTATCATATTGTTGTATTATTCTTATGGTATAAAATGTGTGGAGCGTTATACAAAGCGAGGTGCTATTTTTGTATTTATTATTACCAGTATGAATATCATGATTGTTTCTGAGGCGCAGGTACAGACAAAGGTGAGTGAAGTAATAGCGGAAGACTTACAAGTAGCCAGTAGTGAGGGAGGGGCTTTGTATACCTTTGTGACTTCATATACGGGGAATAAGGAGGATATAGCTCAAAACTATACACCGGAAGCTATAGAGGCTATTGGCAGGAGGTTTAAAGAACAGCCCTTTAAAGAATTAGAAAGTAAGACACCCAATATTCTATTTGTGCAAACAGAATCTTTTATTGACCCTTATAGTTTAAAAGGAATCACTTATAGTGAAGACCCTATTCCTTGTATGCGACCTTATTTAGGGACACCTTGGAGTGGAAAAATGGAGGTACCAGATGTGAATACAGCCCGCACAGAGTTTGAAGTGCTATCAGGTATTCGCATCAAGGACTTGTTTGAATATCAGGTCCCTTATACCAGCGATGTATTAGATGGTCGCCCTATCGAATCAGTAGCTCATATACTAAAGCAAAAGGGTTACCACACGACAGCTATTCATAACAATGAAGGAAGCTTCTACAGTCGAGATAAGGTTTATGGTCTATTAGGCTTTGAACGTTTTATTGCTCTAGAGGATATGACAGGTGTCACTTACAGTAAAAACTGGCCAAAGGATGAGGTGCTTAAAGATTATATTGAAAAAACCCTTCAAGGAACAGAAGGAAGAGATTTTATTTATACGGTGACAG
>JAEZKI010000391.1 GCA_023415525.1 Bacillota bacterium
ACATAGCAAGGACCACAGAATAGGTTTTAGCTAGAGTTGTTCCTAAAGTAGCTAATTCAATCTGCCTTGTCTGTGTTTCGCCTGGAGCTAATTTATTTACAAATAACGTATTACTAGCCCCTACTGGAATAAAAGTAGGTGCTGAACTTGAACTGCTAGAACTACTAGAGCTATTGGAGTTACTGTTAGAACTTCCCGAACTACCTACACCACTCCCAGAACCACCTGAGCTTTCTGTATCAATAGTAACCGTTAAGTTATACACCTCTTTTGAGCTATGTGTATTATAAAAATCAAGAGTAAGTACCGTACTCTCTCCAGCCTTTACGATCTCAGGGGCTAATTGGTACTGTCCAATAATTACCTTAGGCTTAGTACTTTCTTCATCTCCTTCGTTTTCTATATTGACACTGGTATACTGATGGGTACTGATTTTTTCATCGTTATAGGTATATTCTACTAATATTTCAATAGGATAGGTACTGGTTGTAATATCCTCTGTAGCTGCTAAGGTTACCTGATAGCTTCTACTTTCCCCTGCTTTAATACTAGGAACGACAAATACACTTTGAGATTTAGGAATAATAGAATTAGTGGGGTTCACACTTACCTTTACATTTTTAGCTGTGCCCTCACTTTTTACATCAAAGCTTAGGTTAAAGTTTTGATTGGCACTATAGGTTCCACTTGGTCCTTTAACATTGCTAATACTTATTTCTCCTGATGTAGTCAAACTGTCCGTATTAAGGTATATAGATTGGGTATCTGTATATTCTTCTCCTGCTTCATTATAGTAAACAAGGGCTATCTCTAATAAAACAAGATGGGTACTGGTATTACTATCTAATTGAATTTGACTTTTTAGGGAGGTAGTATTTCCTGCCCCTAAAGAAGTTATGTATTGCACATTACTGGTTCCTACGAGGGCTACATCCTTTTGATTTTTTACTTGAAGTTTAATATTTTTAGCTAATTTTCCTCCTGCATTCTTTATTTGAAGGGTTAAATCATTAACCTCACCTAACTTAAACACCTTATCCTTCGCAATACTTAGTTCAATAAGTGGTGGTGTTACAGCACTGTCCACTTGTAGTTGAAGTACTTGTTTCACACCATTTAATTCCACGTTCACTTTATAGGTCCCTGCTTTAACGCTACTATCTGCTTGTACCGTAAAGCTAATATTTTTTGTTGCCTTAGCACTCATACTCCCTAATTCAATATATTGGCCCTCTTTGATACTTAATCCTACCACAGCATCTACCAAACTTATTTTAGCAATACCGTTTTTAATTGTATTACTACTATTATTTTTGATTTGTAAAGAGAGCTTTTTTGTTTCCCCTGCTTTTATGGTGGCACTCATATGACTTGAAATACTTGAATCTAATAAAAGAGCACCTTGAATGTCTTGATTACTAATGGTATTCAGGGAAAAGTCTTGTTGCATGGAGCCTCCATCATATTTAAGAGTCACTGTAAAGTCAGACCCCTCTCCTGAATAGGTTACTCCCCTTAATGTAGCATAACCTATTTGTCCCACTCCAAAGGTTTCTCCCTCCATATCATTCTCATTGCCATCTGTTAAAGAATAAGAAAAATGGGTCTTATCCACTGCTGTCCCACTCACTTCCACGCCTGTTATCTTTAGAGCTTGTGTACTGGGACAAAATTTGATTTGAGCACTAATAGTATCCCCTTCTACTAATTGTGAAGTAGTAGAGCTTGTATCTAAAATAAGTAACTTACTTTGGGCTGCAAAGCAAGTAGAGGGTAACATCATACTTAGTACAAGTAACATGGTCAGTAACACGCTTAAATGGCTTAATCTTTTTTTACATTGTGGCATAAATCTTCTCTCCTTCTTTATTTTGCATTTTTGGTGTAAACTTAATGGTTTCCACATTCCCATTTTTTATCGTTACATTTTTGCTAGCATAATGAGCAATCTCCAAGTCATGAGAGACAATAATGAGGGTTTGCTTATATTCCTTAGCAATCCCCGTTATAATATCCATTACTTCATAGGTAGTTGCTGTATCTAAGTTACCTGTTGGTTCATCCGCAAACAAAATAGTAGGACGATTTACAAAGGCTCTAGCAATACTTACCCGTTGCTGCTGGCCTCCACTCATTTCACTGGGTTTATGACCTAGTCTTTCTCCAAGGCCAACTGCCTCTAGCATTTCTTTTGCCCGTTTGTCCCTCTCTCTCTTCGGTACGCCTTGAAAAATCAAAGGCAAACTAACATTTTCTAAAGCAGTTAAAGAGGCAATAAGATTATAAGATTGAAAGACAAAACCGATATAGCGCTGTCTAAACTTTGCAAGCTGAACCTCATCAAATTCATGAATGGGACTGTTCTTAATTAAAATACTTCCTGATGTGGGCTTTTCTAGACCAGCTAACATATTTAACAAAGTGGATTTCCCTGAACCAGAAGTACCAAACAAGCAGCATACTTCCCCTTCTTCTATCTCTAAGCTTAAATTGTCTAGAGCAATCACTTTTTCACTACCCATGGTATAAACTTTTCTCAAATTCTCTACCTGTATAATCGCTGACATAATTTCTCCTTCCTTATAGTGTCCATTGAAATATCTGCAGTCCATTTTACCCTTCTAATGATACGAAATAATTGTTGTAAAAATATCATTCAAATATGTGAAATATGTGTGAAATGAAATAGCTTAGTTTATTTTTATATAAAAGTATGACTTTCCTAGACTACAAAAAAAGAGCATCCTCCTAATAGGAAGAGCTCTCTCTTTTTACGTATAATCTGGTAGATTCATTCTAAAGCTTACACCCTTTTCATTGTTAACAACTGTTATTTCACCTTCATAACTTACAACAATCTTTTTGGTAATGGCAAGACCTAAACCAAACTTTCCTTTTGCATCCTTATAAAGCTCCTCAAATATTCTAGGGAGATCTTCTGTTGCAATAAGGGGACCATCGTTTCCAATCTCTAAATAAACCTCTTTTGCCTCTCTATAAAGCTGCACACTAATTTCTTCCTTAGCATAACGCAATTGATTGTCTAGTATATTTTCAATAGCAATTTGCATACGCTCCTTGTTACCACTTACCTTGGCAGGGGCTATACTTATGTGCCAATGGATGTCTTTACGCAAAAGTTGAAAACGGCTTAATGTTTGTTTGAGTAAAGCTTCTAAGTCTAAATC
>JAEZKI010000465.1 GCA_023415525.1 Bacillota bacterium
GTCCTGCTGTTTTTACAATAACTGTTTCACTAGCAGTTCCTTGTAAGTACTCAAGCGCACCAGCCTTGCTCATTCCTAATCCGACAATCCCAATAAAAATAGCCACTGACATAGCAATAAATACCCAAACTGTAGCGATCCTTCTTGAAAGAACAAGTTTCTTTTCATTTTCAATTGCCATAAAACGAAGCAAAATGTGAGGCATACCAAAATATCCAAGACCCCATGCAAGTGTAGAAATGATCGTGATCACACCATATGGTGAGGATGCATTATTAGCTACATCATATGTCGCATTCATAGAAAGATAGCCTGGAAGTGCACGTGCATTATCTATAACTGCATCAAATCCGCCTGCTGCGGAAATACCAAATCCAACAACAATAAAGAGTGCAATTGTCATAATAATACTTTGAATCAGGTCTGTTGTAGATACTGCTCGGAATCCTCCCATAATCGTATAGCCAACGATAACCAGTGCAGAAACAACCATTGCTATCGTATAATTTACTCCGAACAAACTGTTAAATAGCTTGCCACAAGCTGCAAAACCAGATGCTGTATATGGAATGAAAAATACAATAATCACAAGTGCTGCCAATGCATTGATTGTATTGGTTTTATCATGATACCTTTTAGCATAAAAATCTGGTACTGTGATCGCATTCAGATTGGCTGAATAACGACGAAGCTTTCTTGCAACAAAAAACCAGTTCAGCCAAGTTCCTACGCCAAGTCCGATTGCTGTCCATGTTGCATCACTCACACCACTTAAATAAGCAACACCTGGAAGACCCATTAAAAGCCAACTGGACATGTCACTTGCTTCTGCACTCATTGCAGTTACAATTGGGCCAAGCTTTCTTCCCCTAGATAAAAGTCTTCACTATTACTATTACCCTTACTAAAAACAAATCCTATTGCTAGCATTGCAATCAGATAGACCACAATAGCCGCAATGATACAAAAATTAGTTGAATTTAACATTCTTTATTTCCTCCCCAGACTTTTTTCACTATTATATCTTATCATTTTATCAAATTAAATAGCAACACTTATAATATCCTTAATATTTTAATATATTTTTCAAAAAAATGTATTTTAATTCTTTCCCTACAAATAAAAAAACACACCCTCGTTAACCTTTAATTATTTCAGGGTCACTACTTAGATAATCAAGTTTTTCTTCTGCCCTCTTGATTGCTAGTTCCATCTTCATCAACTCCTCTAAAACTTCTCTTGATATATCCTTTTCTAAAAAAGTTAACCATCGTTTTAAAGCCTCATCTTTATAATCCTTATTTTCCATCCCTCTAAACTTAGGTAATTCAATAAAATGAATCTCTACGAAATCCGTAAGCCTATAGTCTTTCTCTATATCTTCCCATAGGTGAAAAGAACTATGATAATTCTTTGTATCTAAGAAATTAAAATCAGGTAGATTAATTATCTTAATTATATCATCACTTACTAAAAAAGAGGAGATTTATCCCCTCTTTTGCATACTTAGCAAAATATACTATAAACCGTACCATAGCTTAATTCTTTATACCTGTTTACTATCAAGTTATACTACAACTATCTAAGTTATTTATGGTAAGGTTCAACGTTCCATTAGTAAGTGATAGCCTCTATATGTAAATTTCTAACATTTAATCCTATTATCAGTAACTCATCTATGCTATACTATTTCAGTATTAAATCTAATAAAACCGTAGATGGGTGGCTACGGAGGTTTTGAACGTTTTCTCCTCCTTGGGCTATTGGTGAATATCTTTTTTAGTTTTTCACTATGGCACAAAGGGGGTGGTATTGGAATGTTAATACTAATGATATCAGTTATAGGAGTACTAATTATAATGTTAATTCATCTTTCCTTTAAACATGGCGTTTTCTTAACTCATGTAAAACTTGATATAAGTCTTAAAGGTCTTAATTTAGAAATTAAGACAAAAGAAAAGAGCAATCCATCCGGCCAAGAATAGGTATGCTCTCACTTCTAAAATTATTTTAACGTGTTTTTTCCAATAGCCCTAAAATAAAACAAACGTCTCATCTCAGGAATGCTTAGTAGTTACCAGCTACTGAGCATTTCTTTTTATACTTATATTATAACAAGGTTTATTTAAAAATAAACCCCATATTACAAGAATTTCTTGCTAAACCCCTACTCTCTGATTTTTATTTAATAAAGGCTTATTTATAATAACATGCAAAATTTGTAATGGTTATGGCTCATTCCTTGTGATTCATAAAATTTATGACTATTGATTCTTGTTTGATTACAACATACTTCTAGCTGGATACATGTATTTTCCAAGGCAATTAATTGAGCTTTTTGAAATACGTGCCTACCAATCCCCTGGCCTCTAAAACTTGTATCTACTATTAACTCATTTACTTATGATACGGTTCATTATTATTAATCCTAAATCCTCTATAAATTTGTTCTAAGAGCATGACTCTGAAAAGTTGGTGGGGGAAGGTCATTTTTGAGAAGCATAATTTATAGTTGGCCCTTTGTAAGACTCCAGTTGATAGACCTAAAGAGCCTCCTATGATAAAGATCAGATGGCTATTGCCACGGACTCCGCAGTCTGCTATAAAGGAAGCTAATTCTTCGGAGGAAAGCATCTTGCCTTGGAGGTCTAAGGCAATCACGTAGGCACTCTCACTTATTTTAGAAAGGATTTTTTCTCCTTCTTTTTCTTTAATTTGTAGCTCTTCTTTTTCTGAAGCATTATCTGGTGTTTTTTCATCTGCTAATTCGGTAATGCTTAATTTACAGTAACGACTGAGTCGTTTGGTATATTCTTCTATGGCTTGCACCAAATATTTTTCTTTGAGTTTACCCACACAAATGATTTCTATTTTCATTTCTAACTCCTATCTTCCACTTATTCCTCTTTATTGTATCACAAATAAGCTTTTTTATTTGACTTCCTTTTTTTATTCCTAGACAAATCCAAAGCCCCCTTTTACAATAAGAAGTAATCTATAAACTTATTTTATAGAAGCTTTTTAACTTATTAGACGCACGAAAGGAGAGTATTATGTCATTTGAACCTCTAAAAGAACAAAAAACAGCCTCTGCACATGGCAGAAGCTGTCTTATATTTTATCATTTATCTGGAAGGGAACTACAAACAGCTAGAAATCTAGCTGCTCTATTAGGCCTCCGAGACCTTATTTGCCTTTCACCCAAAAATAGTAAAATGGGCATCCAAGCTCTACTTGATGGAGAGGCTTTGTCTGTAGAGGATGAGGGGCCTAAATGCCGTGCTATTCTCTTTAATGAAATTCCTCCTCAAAAGCTTTCTGCTTTTATGGATCACTTAAAAAGACTGAAGGTGACAGGCATCCTCTATGCTTCTATTACTGAAACATCTATTCAGTGGACCGTAGAAGAGCTTCTAGCTAACCTTATTGCAGAACGTAAGGCCTTTCAGGAAGGCAAACCTTCCACTCACTAATGTTTATTGCAGCCACAAGGTGCTTCCACTAGGGCATAAAGTGTCCTTACAGGTACCCCTGTGGCTCCTTTTATTAAGTAGCCTTCTGTACTATCTACCCAAGCTGTACCTGCTATATCTAGGTGTAACCATGGTAAATCTTTTACGAATTCACCAATAAAAAGTCCTGCGGTAATCGTTCCCGCATTTCTGCCTCCTACATTTTTTAGGTCGGCTATCTCACTTTTTATAAGCTTGTGATAGTCTTTGTGGTTAGGAAGTTCCCAGAAGTTTTCACCTGTTTTTTGAGCTGCTTCTTGAAGGCGTTCATAAAAGCCTGCATCATTAGTTACTACTGCTGTAGTAGTGGTTCCA
This sequence comes from Bacillota bacterium, assembly GCA_023415525.1. GTDB lineage: Bacteria > Bacillota > Clostridia > Lachnospirales > Cellulosilyticaceae > Sporanaerobium. The sequence continues at coordinate 3,828 of JAEZKI010000465.1, forward strand.
AGGGCTACAAGGGCTGCTCCTGTTAAAGTAGCCACATCAATAATCTCTGTTACTTTTTCCTTTTCAATACTATAAGTTACTGCATCTGCTAAGGTTAATCTACCTTCTGCATCTGTATTTAAAATTTCAATAGTTTTTCCGTCCATAGAACCTATAATATCACCTGGCTTATAGCTACCACCAGATATAGCATTTTCACATGCGGCTACTACACCTACGATATTCTTTTTCACCTTGTTTTTGGCAATGGCACTCATAGCTCCAATAACTGCTCCTGCTCCTCCCATATCACTGTGCATGGTTTTCATAGAGTCAGTTGGTTTAAGTGAGTAACCACCTGTATCATAAGTGATTCCTTTTCCTATAAGGCCTAATATTTCTTGACTTTCAGGCTCTCCCATGTAACGCATTACAATAAGTCTTGGTTTATTTTCAGAGCTGCTACCTACAGCTAAAAAGGCTTTCATTCCTAATGCTTTGATAGCTTCTTCCTCTAATACTTCTACTTCAAAGCCTGCATCTTTTCCTATTTCTTCTACTTGCTTAGCTAAGCTTTCTGGATAAATGATATTAGAAGGTTCATTCACTAGATCTCTTGCTAACTGTACACCCTCTACTACATGAAGTGTCTCTTGTAATCTAGCCTGGGCTCTCTCCCATTTAGCCTCTGGAACACCTGTTAAGTAGATGGTCATTTCTTCTTGTTCTTGCTCTTGGGTTTCTTTTTTGTATTTATTAAAATCATACAGGCCTAAACTCAGTGCTTCTGTAATGGTCTTTACATTGCCTCCTGCACAGAGTTTATCATGAATACATAACTGTACACCTAGTGTTTTTATATGAAGAGCCTTTGCTTTTCGTGCAGCTTGTGCTAAAACTCTTCTAAAAACTTCTGCTGTGAAGGCTTCTTTTTTACCTACACCTACAAAGATTTCATATTTAATGGTTTCCTCAATAGTCGTTGCACAAAAAACCTCTCCTTCCTTTCCTAAAAAAGTCTTTTGTTTTTTAAGCAACTCTACTTTACTCAGGCTACTTTCTTCATCCTCATAAATAGGAATCAATAAAGCATCCACCTCTTGTAAAGTTACATTTTTGATTTCAATCATGTTGTCTCTCCTTCTTTATTGTGCTCATTCTAGTATTTCTTTTTTAGTATACCATAATTAGGGTTAAAACTTAAAATCTTCCTTTATAGTATAGGTCTTTTTAAGCTAAATAAATAAAAACAGTGTTCATTGAATATTCATAAAACCTTTCCTCTACAGATGAATAGCAAGCAAAATATAAAATAGGGCTATTCCACTACTCTTATAAGAATAGTAGAACAACCCTTATCTACGTTCCC
>JAEZKI010000133.1 GCA_023415525.1 Bacillota bacterium
CTTTTAAATACTCTTCCGCATTGGGTACCTTATGATGCCATTCTCTTTTACCCTCTACAAAAGAGATGCCGTAGCCTTTGGTTGTTTCAGCTACAATCATAGTGGGTTTACCTTTTACCTTTTTAGCTTCTTCAAAAGCATGGTCCAAGGTATCGTAGTTATTGCCATCAGCAGTAAGTACATGCCAACCAAAACTCCTCCAACGTTCCTCTTGGCTATCTTGAGTCATTACTTCTTCGGTTGTACCAGATATTTGTAATCTATTTCTATCAACAACTGCTATAAGGTTATCTAGATTATAATGACCAGCAGCCATAGCCCCTTCCCAAACAGAACCTTCAGCCAACTCACCATCTCCCATAACCACATAAACAGTGTAAGGTAGCTGATCCATTTTACCCGCTATAGCCATACCTACCCCAATTGATAAACCATGGCCTAACGAGCCTGAATTCATCTCAACTCCATTTACTTTATTATTGGGGTGACCAATATATTTGGATTTAAACTGAGAAAAAGTCTCTAAGTCTTCCTTAGGAAAAAAACCTCTATCTGCCAGTACACTATAATAGGCTTCTACTGAATGTCCCTTACTCAAGATAAATCGATCTCTTAGTGGATTATCTGTTTCACTAGGTTCAATATTCATATGCTTATAGTAAAGGCTTACTAGGATATCACATACACTAAAATCTCCACCCACATGACCTGTTCTAGCCTTATAGATCATGTTCCATATAGACTGTCTAATTTCAAATGACTTTGCCTTTAAATTCTGCATAACTTCCTCCCACTTAAATACTCCCTCTTAACCACGCCTTAATCTCGGGTTCCTTTGGATCAACTGGGTCTGGTCTAAGTCCTTTAATGTATTTACATGCTTCGTACAAAGCAGGTACTACATCCTCATGAACCCCACTACAGTGATGGATGTAAGGTCCTGTTGCTAATTTATCTTCCCACTCAAGCCAATCATTGACTTCAACCCATACATAGGTTCCTCTTGTAAATTTACCTTCGATTCCCCTTGCCTTTCCTAAAAATAATTGATACTCACCATAATCACCATCAAATCTGACAATGGTCATTTCACCACCTATAATTTCACCTTCGTGGGTGCCTGGTGCATGGTCATCAAACAAGAAATGTTTATTAAAGCTCGTTTTACACTCACACTTGGTAAGACTTACTGGGAAATTCCCGCAGTGGAATAAGAGCTCTCCATTCTCATTACTGCTATGCCTTACTGTAATATCTGCAAAGAAAGGAGCTTTTTTATTCATGGTTGCCGCATAAGCCATAACTGATGAAATAGCACCATGAATATCTGTTTCACAAGAAACCGGTATCCCTTCATCCGTTAAAAGGGCATTGGCAAGACAGGGCATAATCCCTAAGCTTTCTTGAAGTGCTGACCAACATTGAATGGCTGCACAGGTGCAAAGTTCTTTATCAATGTAATAACGCATTGCCAATTTAAGGGCTGCCACCCTTTTAACACTACTCTCTTCTGCTGCTGAACAATCTACTAATCCTTTGATTTTTTCTATCTCTTTTGCTAATTCTTCACTGTGGAAGGCTTCAAATTCTAATGTTTTTAGTTCGATTTCCTTTAAACTGATAGGGTAAACTTGAATATTAAACTTTTCTAAAAGTTCTCCTTCATTACAGATAACGGACCAAAAATCAGCAGGACGCGTAGATATTTGTAGTATCCTAATCTGATTAAAAGCTTTTACAACATTTGCTGCCTTTAAAAAGTTTTCAAAGCCACGTTTAAAAATTGGATCTTCTATAGTCGTACTAGGAATATATGTAAAAGAAACATGAAATCTTCTTAGAACTGAACCTGTTGCAAGCACGCCACATTGACTATCTCTCAGTCTTGTACCATCCTCTAAAGGATCTTCATCTCTTGGAGCCCATAACAAAACAGGCTTTCCTACTTCTTTACACATTTTAGCTACTGTATCTTCTGTCCCAAAGTTACAGTGTGGGACAAATACTGCATCTACTTTTTCCCTTATAAACTTATCTGCTATCTTGTAGGCCATTTGCGTATCATTATATAAAAGGCCTTCTTCATTCATATCTTCAATATCTATGACTTCAATGTCATAGCTATCTATGTACTTTCTTATCATGTTTTTATATTTATGTGCATCTTCTTTGCTAAAGGTAAATCGCCTAGTAGGTGCAAAACCTAATCTTAATTTGTTCATTCTCATCCTCCATTACTCTTTTTTAATTCACATACACTATCTCTTTCTATAAATTCTGTTCCTATTTCTGTTCTCGTGTTAATACCTGCACCATTTTGAATACGGTCAATTAGCTTTTTAACAGCAAGTCTCCCCATATCTTGTTTAAATACGCGAACTGTTGTCAAACTAGGTGAAGATATGTTGCAAAAGGGTAGGTCATCAAAACCAATAACAGAAATATCCTTTGGAATCCTGTATCCATGTTGCTTTAAAGCTTTGATAGCTGCTAAAGCAATAATGTCATTATCTGCTACAAAAGCTGTAGGAAGCTTAGGTGATGTTTCTAGATAATTGTTCATATCCCTATAAGCGCCATCTGTTGTAGGGGTTAACTTGATCTGGTATTCTTCATTGATTGGTATCCTTCTTTGGAGTAGAGCACGTCTATAGCCTTGCGCTCTATATGTAAAGTTTTTAATCCTTAATTGACTTTTTAAGTAGCCAATCTCAGTATGTCCCTTATTTATGAGGTAATCCACTGCATATGCTACAGCATCTGTATTGTTGATTAATACAGCATCAAATTTAGTCTGACTATACCAACTGTCTACAATGACTACTGGGCTTACTGCACGTTCAAAATCTTTTACATCTTCTTCATTTAGCTCCGTAGCCAAAAGTAAAATCCCTGATGATGCATCATTTAGAATTTCCTCCAATATGCCTTCATACTCCTCACTGGATTGATCCAGATTATGAATAATCGTGCGATAACCACACTTTCTGCTTTCCATTTCCACTCCTTCTATAAGAGATGAAAAGAAAGGCGTATCAGATATAATATCACCACTTTTCTTATAAATTACGAAATTAATACTTGTGATTTTCCTTTCATTAAGATAACCATTTGCTTTGGCTACTTTTAAAATTTTTTCTGCCGTTTCTTTATTAACACCTTTTTTACCATTTAATGCATTTGAAACGGTTGCTATAGAAAATCCTGTTATTTTGCTAATTTGTCTTATACTTGTTTTCAAAATTTTATATCTCCTTTGTACTTAAATTATATGGTAATTCCCAAAATTATAACAACTGTTAATATATATTATTTCGATTTTACACTATTTTTCATTAAATTTGCACATATTTGTCGTAAAAAGAGTTATTTAATCCTATTTTTTGTTTTAACTAATTGTTTATTTTGCATATACCCCTTTATATAAACGTTTATATAAAATTTTATATGTTTTTTATAATTACATACTATTTATTATTAAGTTTCATCTCTTTTTATCTGTTTTTTCTACCTTTTTATAAGGTGTTGGCACAAAAAAAATCCACCCCATTAGATAAGAGTGGACCTTTTAGTCTATATCATTTTAAATTCAATTTTACATTAATAGCAGCTTAGCCTTTATCAAGCCTCTCCTTTTACTCTTATCCCTATATGACAAACCTTTGAAACAACTTTCCAAACAGCAAGAGATAAGCCAAAGTCCACCATACTATGGACAATCGTTCCCACACCTACTAATCCAAAAAGCACAGACCATGAAGCAGTACTATTTACACCACTCAAATAGAATGGTAAGACAATAAGCACTTCACAGATGCCATGAATAATGCTTATTAATACACCAAAACCCATAATATATACAGGCTTATTTAAAGTATCTAGATTTCTCTTAAGATAAAAGGCCCCCACTACAGCAAATACCACATGACTTAAGGCCCTTAAAACAACTTGAGGTGGAAAGCCTGCTAAGAAAAATCCTGCAGTTGTTCCTAATGCTACAAATAAGGCAGTGGCTGGTGATATAAATAAAGCAATAAATATAGCCACATGACTAGCTAATGTAAAAGAGGCTGGTTCTATTACAACTTTTATAGGAGAAATCATTGGAATTAAAATTCCTATTGCGCAAAGCATGGCTGCAATGACCATTGTCTGAAGTTTAACCTTTTCTTTCATTTTCTAAATCCCCCTTGAAGATATGTATGGTTATGTGTAAAGACACATGTAGCTACAGTATAA
>JAEZKI010000140.1 GCA_023415525.1 Bacillota bacterium
ATACGTCCATTTTTCTTATCGACTGTTACTTCGCGATCTGTAATATTTTTGCTGTCTAGTCGGTGTTCAATAATGGTACGTGCCACATCCATTTCATCGCCTGTGGGGGTACGATTTAAATCTTTTGGTTCATAGATAGCCTCTACTCCCCCTCGTATATCAATACCATAGCGCATTTGGTCCGCACCCTTTAAAAAGCTACCATAACCAAAAAATGCTCCATATGCTATCGCCAAGATGGCTACTACCATTGCAAAAAAAGTCCATTTTTTATTTCTCATTTGTCTTCCTCCTCATTTTATCTATAACATATTAGAAAAAAAGCAATACCTCCTTCGTTCCATCCTTTAAATGAATATATCTAAGTAGTTTATGTAAAAAGAATATCATTACCAACTTAATGGCTATCCTCACTTGCCATATGACCTTTAGCCACTGGTTTTTTATATAACTTATTTCTAAAGGAAGGTAAAGAAAGCTTTTGCTACTCATAGATTGACTGTTGGAACTACTTTCTTGTAGCCCCTCCACAATTTTATTGGTGCTGGTTAAAAATAACTCAATATCCTTCCAATTATCCGTACTCATTTCTTCACTACTAGAGGACGTTGTCATAGAATATTTATCAATTTGCCTACATGGAATAGAGAGGGCCTGGATAAGCACAAAAAAACTACACAAAAAAAGGATAATTGATTTTATATTTTTTACATTTTTTATATTTTTTACCTTCATAACCCTACTCCTCCCATTAATAGTCAACTATCTGGATAATAGTATAAATATTTGAACTAGTCAATGTGATTTCAAAAATTTTTTTAAAAAAGTATAGAACATTTGTTCGATTCATGTTATAATACATTTATTAAATATCTAAGGAGGCTGTAAACATGAGTGTTGCGGGGAATATCAATGAGGTTTTAAAACAAATTCAGTTACTTATTCGTATATATGGTGATGTGACTCTAAAAGATATCGAACGTTCTGTCTTGGCCGTTCGGAATAAATAATAACTACTTGCATCTTATTTTTATTTTAATAAAGCTTTTTAAGTCTGCTTTTATATAAAAAGAGTATTGTAAATGGCTTAGGACATTGTACTTCCTTTATGTTCTTAAAAGAACACAAGATAGTAGCATCCTGACATTTTACAATACTCTCTTTTTTTGCCTCTCTAAAGGTCAGTTTCCTAGAACCCTGTTCCAATAGAAACCTAAATTTAAAAAGACTGGTCATTAGGTCGTGATAACTTCTTCAAATGAGTTTGCTAACGCTTGCTATTCTCCAATGGTATCATCTCCTAACCTATTATACAGCTAGTACTATTTCGTTTGCGTGAAGTAGTTCTATCTGTATGGAGTTAGTATGTGCTTTTATCATTTATTTATACTTCTTTTTTATTTTCTTTTTAAATCCTAAAGTCTTTAGCTAGGATCCTCACATTTATCTTTTAAAATCTCTGGATGCTGATTAAAATACCCTACTCCAAATTGATACATCCCTTCTAAAAGAGGAACCATCTCTTTGCCACTTTCTGATAAGCTGTATTCTACGCGAAGGGGTACTACAGGATAGACCTTTCGAATAATGAGATTATCCTCTTCCAAACTCCTTAGTTGATTGGTCAACATTTTTTGTGTGATTTCGGGTAATTTCCTTTTTAAATCACTGAAACGTAACGTTTGATGGCTTAAATACCATAAAATTAAAATTTTCCATTTACCTGAAATAAGACGATGTACTAATGTCATAGGACACATACAATATTTTGTGCACCGTTCATTCATATGACATTCCTCATGTTTGGGTCGTTCCATAGTTGTCACTCCTTTTCTACCTGGCCATTATAACATAGTATCTTTTTATATACTATCTATAAAAAAAGTACCTACTTGTTAAAAAAGCTCTTTCTGCGTATGATAGAACTAGGTTTAAGCTATAAATAACCTTAATTGTAAAAATTTACTAACTCAAAACAATAGAGAATTTGGATGTGTATTCATACACTAATCGGATTGAAAGGAAAATACTATGGCTAAAAAATTAATGACATTAGATGGTAATACGGCTGCAAGTTACGTAGCCTATGCTTATACAGATGTAGCTGCTATTTATCCTATCACACCTTCCTCCACTATGGCTGAAGTTGTGGATGACTGGGCAGCTGCAGGAAAGAAAAATATTTTTGGACAAACAGTAAAAGTAGTAGAAATGCAATCAGAAGCAGGTGCTGCAGGTACCTTCCATGGTTCACTTCAAGCAGGTGCTCTTACAACTACTTTCACTGCTTCTCAAGGACTCTTACTCATGATTCCTAATATGTACAAGGTTGCAGGGGAACTCCTTCCTGGTGTCTTCCACGTAAGTGCACGTGCCCTAGCTGCCCAAGCTTTATCTATTTTTGGCGACCACCAAGATGTTATGGCTGCTCGTCAAACAGGTTGCGTCATGCTCTGTTCTGGTTCTGTTCAAGAAGTAGCAGACCTTGCACCTGTGGCTCACCTTGCTGCTCTTAAAGGACGTCTTCCTTTTGTTCACTTCTTTGATGGCTTTAGAACCTCTCATGAGATTCAAAAAGTGGAAGTATTAGACTATGAAGATTATGCTGCACTTATGGACCAAGAAGCTTTAGAAGCCTTCCGCTCACGTGCCCTTTCTCCTAACCACCCTGTTACAAGAGGAACAGCACAAAATGCAGATATCTACTTCCAAACAAGAGAAGCTTCCAATAAGTTCTACCAAAATATTATCCCCATTGTTGAAGAAACTATGCAGGATGTAGCCCGTTTAACAGGTAGAAATTATGGATTATTTGACTACTATGGTGCCCCAGATGCAACCCATGTCCTTATTGCTATGGGTTCAGTGACACAAACCATTGAAGAAACCATTGACTATCTCAATAGTAAAGGTGAAAAATATGGTCTTGTAAAAGTTCACCTCTATCGTCCATTCTCAAGCAAACATCTTTTAGCAGCTATTCCATCAACTGCCGAGAAGATTTGTACTTTAGACCGTACAAAAGAACCAGGTGCTCTAGGTGAACCTCTTTACCTGGATGTACGTGCTGCTTTCTATGGTCAAGAAAAAGCACCTCTTATTATTGGTGGACGCTATGGACTTGGTTCAAAAGATGTGACACCAAGTGATATTCAAGCTATTTTTAACAATTTAAAATCTACTGAACCTCAAGATCAATTTACTGTAGGTATTGAAGATGATGTAACCTTTACTTCTCTTCCTATGCAAGAAGAACTAAAAATTTCTACACCAGGAACAGTACGTTGTAAATTCTGGGGCTTAGGTTCAGATGGTACAGTGGGTGCCAATAAACAAGCTATTAAAATTATTGGTGAGCATACAGACAAATATGTACAAGCTTATTTTGCTTATGATTCCAAGAAATCTGGTGGAATCACTATGTCTCATCTTCGTTTTGGTGATCAACCTATTCGTTCCACTTATCTCATTGATGAAGCAGATTATATTGCCTGTCATCAACAAAGCTATGTGAAAGAATACGATATTCTTAAAGGTCTTAAAAAAGGTGGAACCTTTGTTCTTAATACACTTTGGACACCTGAAGAGCTTGAAAAACAACTTCCTACTTCTATCAAACGCTATTTAGCACAAAATAATATTCAGTTCTATATCATTAATGCCTTCCAAATCGCCGGTGAAATTGGTCTTGGTAAACGTATTAATATGATTATGCAATCTGCTTTCTTTAAATTAACAAATATTATTTCTGAAGCTGATGCTACGAAGTACCTCAAAGCTTCTATTGAAAAAGCTTATGGTAAAAAAGGACAAAACATTGTAGATATGAACTGCTTAGCTGTTGAAGCAGGACAAAAATCTTTAGTAGCTGTTCCTATTCCTACTGAATGGGCTAACCTACAAGATGAAGGTGCTCCAGAAGTTGAAGCAAAACCTGATTTTATTAAGCGTATTGTAGAACCTATGAACCGCTTAGAAGGTGATAAACTTCCTGTAAGTGCTTTTAATGGCATGGAAGATGGTACTTTCCCTCAAGGTACAGCTGCTTACGAAAAACGTGGGGTTGGAATCTTTGTTCCAGAATGGAAAGTAGATTCTTGTATCCAATGTAATCAATGTAGCTTTGTTTGTCCTCATGCTTGTATCCGTCCTGTCCTCGTGACAGAAGAAGAAAAAGCCCTTGCTCCTACTGGCTTTGAAACTAAAAAAGCTGTTGGTAAAGGCTTAGAAAATCTTCAATTTAGAATACAAGTTAGTCCAATGGATTGTACAGGTTGTGGTAACTGTGTGGATGTTTGTCCTACTAAGACTAAATCTCTTGAAATGAAACCTCTTGCCAGTCAAGCTGTAACTGAAAGTGAAAACTGGACTTATGCTGCTTCTGAAAAAGTAGCTTACAAAGGTGACTTAGTTAAAGGAACAACAGTAAAAGATAGTCAATTCAAGACACCACTTATGGAATTCTCTGGTGCTTGTGCAGGTTGTGGTGAAACACCTTATATGAAGCTTCTCACACAACTTTTTGGTGATCGTATGCTTATTGCCAATGCAACAGGTTGCTCTTCTATTTGGGGTGGGTCTGCACCTTCTACGCCTTATACTACTAACCACCTGGGTAAAGGTCCTGCTTGGGCGAACTCTCTCTTTGAAGATAATGCCGAATATGGTTTAGGTATGTTTTTAGCTACCGAACAAATGCGTGAAGGTCTTGAGAGTGCTATGAAAGCCCTTACTAACTTACCTCTTGAAGAAGCTCATCAAGCTGTCTTTACGAACTGGTTAGAAAGTCAAGCGAATGGTGAACTTTCCAAAGTAGCGAGTCACGAAGTAGAAAAGCTTTTAGATAGTGAAGCCATTACCCTTCCTGAAGCTCTTCCTTATCTGGCTCAAATCCAAGCTAAAAGAGATTACCTGGTTAAACGTTCACAATGGATTATTGGTGGTGACGGCTGGGCTTACGATATTGGCTACGGTGGTCTTGACCATGTATTAGCTTCTGGACAAAATGTCAATGTCCTTGTCTTTGATACAGAAATTTATTCTAATACAGGTGGACAATCTTCTAAATCCACACCTGTTGCTGCCATTGCTAAGTTTGCTGCTTCAGGTAAACGTTCTAAGAAAAAAGACTTAGGTCGCATGATGATGTCCTATGGCAATGTCTATGTTGCTCAAGTAGCTATGGGTGCTGATAAAAATCAATTAATTAAGGCGATGATCGAAGCAGAAGCTTATGATGGTCCATCTATCATTATTGCTTATGCAACCTGTATCAGCCATGGTCTCAAATGTGGTATGGATAAATCCATTAGTTCAATGAGTGATGCGGTTAAATCTGGTTACTGGCATCTCTATCGTTATAATCCTACCCTTATTGAAGAAGGTAAAAACCCATTTACCTTAGATTCTAAAGAACCAACCGGAAGCTTTAGAGACTTTATTATGGGACAAGTACGTTATGCTGCTCTTGCTAAACAATATCCAGAGCAAAGTGAAATTCTCTTTACTCAAGCTGAAAAAGATGCCAAAGAACGTTATGAAACTTATAAAAAACTAGCTGAATCTCATTAGATTCTTCCTACCTTTTACACAGCATTTATTATTTAGTAAAAGGTGGCATACTCCTCTAGAGGAGGCTCTGCCTTCTCTACTTGGAGAGCTTCTAGTATAGGCATTTCTTCTCCTAAGCAATCCTCCCAATGAAGGATGCCTGTTACTATTACCCACTCTTCATCTAGGAGCTTGGAAGCTAATGGGCTTCTGCATACAAAACCATAGGTTGCGGCATCTGCCGCGCAACAAACCATAATACGCCGTGAAGGAATAAATTCATCGGTTCTTAATTCAGGAACGCGAAGGACTTGTCCCTTTAGGCGTATTTTTTTACCTTCATAGGCCCTTCCTTCCTCATAAATCTTTTTATACCATCTTCCAAAATCTTCATCTTTAATTACTAAAATTTCCCCTTTATCTTCCTTACTTTCTCCTAGAAAATTTAAACTCTGCACTTTCTTATTTCCTTCACTTATTTTTTCTAGAGTTTTTCCCTCCTTGAATACCCAATCTTCTTGATTCATTTTACTTGCTTTTAATTTCTCCACCCTCTCCTTCTGTTCTCCTATTGTTTTTTGACTCGTAAAAAGTAGGGTTAAGATCATCACTAAAAAGAGATAGGGTGTTATATGCAATCGATGTTTGGGCTTAAAAAGATCGGATACTCCAAAGACTAGCATGCCACTTAATAAAATGAGTGCTACTATGATATAAAGCACCATCCGTGAATGAACATACTGGGTTAATTGACCGGTTAAAAGAACCTGCAGAAGTCCTCCAGCCATTCCTCCTAAGACAAGACATTGTAGCAAGGCTTCACCATTTATAAATCGTCTCATTTTCCCCTCCTATAGCCATTGATGAAGTACAGAAAAGACAATAAAAGAAACGCTTACAATAACACTTATATAAAGCACTATGAATTTTTTAGAGAAATAACTCCCCATTAAAAGAAGATTTTTAATATCCAACATAGGTCCCATTACTAGGTAGCCTAAAAGACTTCCCATGGGTACTATTTTTATAAATCCTCTTCCAATAAAAGCATTGGAACTGGCACAGACAGATACTAAAAAGGCTGCTAGAAGAACAAAACCAAAGGATAAGGTAAAGCTTGTCCCTCCTGTCCATAAATTTTGTACTCCATAAAGCTGTACCAAAGAAGAAAGAACTATCCCTATAAGGACATAGCCCATTAC
>JAEZKI010000182.1 GCA_023415525.1 Bacillota bacterium
ATATAGAACGTGTCATCAAAGAACAAGTGGCAAAAATGGAAGGCAATATGGAAAAACTCTTCTTTAATAATGCCTTAGAAGATATATGGGTTATTATTAGACGTATGAATAAATATATTGATGAAACGATGCCTTGGGTACTTGCGAAAGAGGAAGCTAATCAAACAAAGCTGGCAGGTGTGCTTTATACGCTAGCTGAAGCCATCCGCATCATTAGTATTATGATTGAGCCTTTTATGCCCCAAACTCCAGAAAAGATTTGGGCACAATTTGGTATCACGAGAGGAGAGCTTACTGCCTGGGATTCTATCCATACTTTTGGACAATTACCAAAGACAGTAGCAGCTAAAAAAGGTGAGAATATGTTCCCTCGTATTGATAAAGAAAAAGAATTGGCTATCCTAGAAGCAGAAGTGCCTACGACAGAGAAGGAGGAAGCCTCTGAAGCAGTTGCTAAAGAAGCCAAAAAAGCAGAAGCTAAGAAGGAAGAAGTGAAAGAAGTTCAAGAGGTAGCAGAGATCACTATTGATGATTTTGCCAAGGTACAACTAAAAATTGGTGAAATTATTGCTTGTGAAAAGGTACCAAAAGCAGATAAACTTCTTGTATCTCAGATTAAAATTGGTGACGAAGTAAGACAGATTGTATCAGGTATTGCAGCTTATTATTCACCTGAGGAATTTGTAGGTAAGAAAGTAGTGGTAGTCACTAACCTTAAACCTGTAAAACTTCGTGGCATTCTTTCACAAGGTATGGTGCTTTGTGCATCGGATGATAAGGGTAACTTAGTTGCAGTAGGCCCACTTGGAGAGATGGTAAGTGGGGCAGAAGTAAGATAATTCCTTTTAGAAAGTTAAGAGCATCACCTAAAAACACGCCTACTCCTTGCTAAAGAGCAAGGGGTAGGCGTGTTTCTAGATTTGATTAAAAATATTTTTCATTAGATCTAAATAGATGGCATCTATTTTAGAAAAATCCATAGACTGAATATAAAATTGTTCCAACTCATCATGTAAAGCTTTTGCTTTAGCCAATTCATTGGTACCAAGGGCTACTGCTTCTTGATAGCGCTCAGTAATATCAGCAAGCTGAGAGGCATATTCTTCGTCGGTACCCTCATCAATGGCTCCTTTATACATATCCACCACATAATCAGTGAGACGAGAAGGGAAATACTCGTGAGGGGCTGTACTATCAAAGAGACATACATCCAGTTCAGGAAGTAAAACCATATCTAAACTGTCAGGGTCAAAGCCACAGTGATAAACTTCAGCATCCAGTCCAGCATCTTGAGCAGCATAGACCAACTTTTTAAGTAGGGTAGACTTACCAGAACCAGGGCGTCCTTTGATGAAATATCTTGTAGCCAAAGGAGCTGTAATGTTTTCAACAAAATCTACAGGGCCTAGTGGGGTGGAGCCACCAAAGAAACGGTGCATGATGTGACTCTTCTTCTGGAGCTTGGTATCACCCACAATTTCTTGGATGACCTTTTGAGTAAGGAGGTTAGCTTTTGGAAAATGCATGTGTTTGATGTAAATAGCTTCCCATTCATCATGAATAAGAAGAGCTTTTTTAAAATAATCATAGGCAGAGTTATAACACGTTTTGATTTGTTTATTGATCTCTAAAATTTTATCTTTGTGGGGAGTAAGGGCCTTACTATTCCAAGCAACACCTAAATTGATATATTCTTCAATGGCACCAGGAGCGGTAGGCTCAATAACATGAGGAGCTGTCCCATCTACAATACCTATGCCTAAGCTACGGATGATGACACCGTCTAGGGAATTGTTATCAGAGGAGCAATGTAAATATTCAATAGCATACCCTTTGTTTTGGAGTTGTAGGCCTATTTTTTTCATAAGCGAGGATTTGCCTGTGCCAGGCCCCCCTTTTAAAATGAAAAGTTTATTGAGCGTATTAATATTTGTTTCAAAGAGGTTTATAAAGCCTTTGGCAGTATTAGCTGTTGCAAAATAGTTTTTTACTTTTCCAGTCATTAGGATACTCCTTTATATAGTAACTTTATAGTTATCATATGATAAGACAAGAATTAAATGTGAAAGTTTGACTGTAAATTATTGTAAAAAGGCGTGCTAGACTTTTTTATAACTCAATGAGATGAGCTCCTAATAAATCAATATCCTCTTTATCGTGGGTGACCACTAAGACGGTCTTATGAGAGGTGTATTTTTTGATATAGTCAATAACTTGATACTTAGTGGTTTGGTCTAAGCCTTTAAAGGGCTCATCCAAGATGAAAAGAGATGAAGGAATAATAAGGGCACGAACCAGGGCTACTCGGCGTTTCATACCGCCACTGAGTTCATTGACTGGTTTACAAGTATCCTCTTTATTAAGGCCTACCTCTAAGAGGTGATGGGAGATGTCCTTTTTGGAAATACTTTTAGGACAGACAAGGGCTACATTTTTGATACTACTCAGATTCTCACAAAGACGGTCTTCTTGAAAGACCACCCCTATAGGCTGATTGTCTAACCCTGAAAGGGTACCTTGATCTGGTTTTGTAAGCCCTAAAAGAAGATTCACAAGAGTCGTCTTACCACAGCCAGAAGGACCCATAAGACAGGTGGTTTTACCAGAGGGGATAGAAAGGGAGAGTTGGTTAAAGACCTGTTTTTCATTATAAGATTTATGTATATTTTTTAGGGTAATAGTCATGTTGACACAATCCTTTCCGAAAGCTTTCTAAGTAAATAGAGAAGGATTTTTTCAAAAAGTATACTTATTAAGATAATGACCAATGTCCAAGAAAAGAGTTCCGCTGAACTTAAATAGATTTTGGCCTCATAGAGACGTTCACCAATGGAACCAGAAGGTAACCCAATGACTTCAGCAGCAATACCTGACTTCCAACAAAGTCCTAAACCTACTGTGCAGCCTGATACGAAGAAAGGCATTATTTGAGGTAAGTAGATATAGAGGATTTGGCGCCAAAGAGATATGTGAAAGACCTGTGCCATCTCTAATAGCTGCTTATCAGTATTTAAAATACCTTGTAGGGTGTTATTATAAATGACTGGAAGAACCATTAGAAAAGAAATGAAAAGAGAAAGATTACGAGAAGGAATCCACATTAAGGCCAAAATAATAAAGGAAACAATAGGTGTGGCACTGATGACTGCAGTTAAAGGATAAAGAAAGAATTTTATAAAGGTAAAACGACTCGATAACAGTGCTAATACAACTCCTACAAGAATAGCTAAAAAAAAGCCGCTTACAATACCCATAAAACTAAAGAAAATAGTAGACCAAAACGCTGTTTCTTGAATAAGTAGAAACAACGTTTGGAGTACTACAAGTGGAGAAACAAGTAAAAAGTCTTTAGCGATAAGCTTACTTGCAAGATGCCAAATAAAGAGCCAAATAAAGCCAGATAATAAAATATAGCCTCTTTTCTTATTTGGAGTAATAGAAGGTAGCATCAGGCAATTTTCCTCCCACAGCTTTAGGGTTTTGCTCAAAGAGAGCTTGTAAGTAACCACTTATTTTATTTTGCATTTCCTCACCTTCTATAAAGGTAATATTGCAAAATGGCAGTGCTTTTTTGGCAATAGGCTCTGGGACAATGTCATATTTACCAATAAGACTAGCGGCAGCATCCATAGATTGAGTTACATATTCTGTAGAAGCCTTGTATTCTTCTAAGAAAGCCTTAAAGGCATCGGGGTTCTCTTCTATAAAAGCATTACGTGCAATCACAGTTCCCGTTACTAAGGCACTATCATCCGTAGCCACTTTAGCCCATTCTTCCGTCATGTCTAAAGCAATACGTAGGTTAGAATTTTTGCTTTGGGCAGTGGTTACAAAAGGTTGTGGAAGCATGGCAATGGCATCATTCCCTTCGGCGAGAAGAGCAGCTACTTCAGTTGCCTCAGATTTAAATTCAATGGTCACATCCTTTGTAGGGTCCAGACCATTTTTAGTAAGTATGTAATTAAGGGCATACTCAGGCGTTGTTCCTTTACCTGTAGTATAAATTGTTTTTCCTTTTAAGTCGGCAACGGTATTAATTTGAGTGCCGTTTTCAACAACATAGAGGACACCTAAGGTGTTAATAGCAGCTACCTTAATAGAACCTTGCGTTTTATTATAAAGTACTGAGGCCAAGTTACAAGGAACAGCTGCCACATCTATTTCATTACTTGCTAATTGGGTAACAATTTCATCAGCAGTGGCATACATAGTCACATCATAATGATTAGTAGTGGTACCAGCTTCAGAATCGGACATAAGTTTAACAAGCCCCATTGTAGTAGGTCCCTTTAAAGAAGCCATACGAAAGTTGACTGGGGTACTAGTAGGAGTGGTTTCCTCGCTAGGTGTATTGGGTGTAGGGGTAGCAGTAGCAGTGGGATTTGCACTGGAGATAGGCGACTCGGGTGAGGGAGCTTGCTTAGAAGCAGGTGAACAAGCCACTAAGAGAGAAAGACACATAGCACCGGTTAAAATAAGATTTAAATATTTTTTCATTTATGACACCGTCCTTTAAGTTGAAAAATAAAATTATACTCTCTTATATTAGCAGTATTATTGAATTTCAGCAAATATTTTGATTAAAAGCTCTGTACATAATAAAGAAAGAAGAGTATATTTTTTGTAGAAATTTCCTATAATTTATAAATAGGAATAGAGAGTATATACGAAGGAGACTAGGTAATGAGAAAAAGTAGTGGGAGCGGCTATAGCATCAATAGACGAGATGTAGGGTGGATGGTACTAATCGTCTTTATTTATGGACTACTATCCTTTATAGGGTTAGGTAGTTTAAAGAATCCTCAGACCTTTTGGGAGAAACCAGATTTTGAGGAGGACTATAGCGTAGTTGAACTAGATAAGCTTCAAAATGTAAGCAAGTTAAGGAGTTTTACGGGGCCTCGTTTTGGTGAATATAAGCTTTATGGTTCAGAAGATGGACTGCGTTTCATCTATATGGGTACCTTAAAGCAAGAGAAGGTGTTTGCCTGGTCAGATATGTCAATAGATAATAGCTTTAAGTATCTAGGGATTGAAGCCACAGAGGAGCTAGGCTCTATTGGAGAGATTGCGTTATATGATTCACAAGGAGAACGGATAGGACTAAAAGCTCAGACAGAGGATGCTAAGTTTTTAGTGGATGAAGCTCAGATGGTGCCTCAGAAGATTAGTTTTCTAAATAGTACTTATTTTGATGAAGTCTATCATGCTAGGACGGCTTATGAGTATATTCACCATATGACTATTTATGAATGGACCCATCCTCCCCTTGGCAAACTGATTATGAGTTTACCTATCCATCTATGGGGGATGAATACCTTTAGCTATCGATTAATGGGAAACTTAGCAGGAATTTTGATGTTACCTGCGCTTTATATTTTAGCAAAGAAATTATTCGGACATACGCGCTATGGCCTAGTTGCAGCTTTGTTATTAGCAGCAGATGGGATGCATTTTGTACAGACACGTATTGCTACAGTGGATAGCTTTTTAGTGCTTTTCATTATGCTAAGTTATCTCTTTATGTTTTGCTATATTCGGTGTGAGGACAGAACACCTTTAAGTAGTAAGTTAGTGTATCTCGCCTTATCAGGACTTTTTCTAGGGGCAGCCATTGCCACTAAATGGAATGGGGCCTATGGTGCTATTGGACTAGCCATCATCTTTTTTGCAGACTTTATTAGGCACAGCAGGGATAAGTACCATCGTTATATATGGGAGGGACAAATTTTTATCATTCTTTTAAGCTGTGTGGTCTTTTTTATTCTGCTACCAGTAGGTGTTTACTTAGGGAGTTACCTCCCCTTCTTTTATTCAGAAGGAGGGAAAACCTTCAAAGATTTTATAGACCTACAAGTACAGATGTACCATTATCATGCAGACCTTGAAGCAACTCATCCCTTTACTTCTCCTTGGTATTTGTGGCCTTTTAATATTAAACCTATTTGGTATTATAAGGGAGAGGCACGTGAGGGAAATATAGTGACTATAGCCCTTATGGGCAATCCTCTTATTTGGTGGAGTGGGATCATAGGTTTTCTTTATACCCTAAAGAAATGGATAAGTGAGAGAAAAAAAGAAGATTTATTTATTATTATAGCTATTTTAGCACTATATCTTCCTTATATTTTAATATCTCGTATTATGTTTTTATATCACTATTTTCCTATCGTTCCCTTTATGATTTTAGCCCTTACTAATTTACTAAGAGACATAGTGAAGCGTATGGATGATAGTGCTCTACTGAAAGGGTATACAGCAGCAATGGTGATTACTTTTATTTTCTTTTATCCTATTTACAGTGGAACAGAAATTCCCTATTGGTATGGGGTTATGACAAGGTGGCTTCCAGCTTGGCAATACTATTAGTTTTTCTCATTCATTCTGTCACTTTGTTCCAATAAGGCTAATAAACTATTATTAGTCTATTTTTAGGTGCTCAAAATCTAGACAAAAGGTAAGGGGTGCTTTATGATTACAACATACAACATAAAAGAGGTGACAGTATGAAAAAAAATAAACCGGTCATTCTTATTGACCAAGATGATGTATTGGCAGAATATATAGCAGGTGTAACAACTGCATTTAATAAAAAATATGGTACGCAATTTCAACCCAGTGAATGTCGTAACTGGAATCTTGAGGTTTTATTTGGTAATGAGATTGAAACGGTTATGCATGAACCCGAACTTTTTAGAAACCTAGAGGCAACACCTTATGCCCTGGAAGTTTTTGAAAGACTTTATTTCAGTAATTTATTTGAACTATACATTGTGACAGCAGCTAATCCCCGGGCCGTAGAGGCTAAACATGAATGGATTAAGGAGCACCTTCCCTTCTTTCCTCTCAATCGGGTCATTATATGTAGTTGTAAGCACATGGTTAAAGGAGATTATCTACTGGATGATGGCATGCATAATATAGAAGATTTTTGCAAATCAGGAGGAACGCCTATTGTTTTTGAGAGACCCCATAATGCCATGCTGGAACATCCTTTTCAAAAGGTAAAGGGTTGGTTAGAATTTGAAAAGTTTATTTTGGAGACGTGTTATCCTGATAAAGTGACCCAATACTTCACAATGCAAAATAAAGAAGTGGTCTAATTATTATTTTTTAATTACATTATCATTAAAGGAATGAAATTTGTAAGAATTAGGCCTATAATAAAGAAAAACAAGTCTTACAGAGATAAATAATTAAGGGAGATGGTAATGTGAGGAAAAATTTTAAGAAGACACTACTGCTTATTGGAACAGTAGCATGCTTAAGTACGATGCCAGGCTACGTAATGGCACAATCTGATAATGGTTTTTCTAAAGGAATTGTATTAGAAAAAACAGGTTATCAATTTACAGAAGCTAATGCAATAAGCTTAAGAATGGACCTTAAAGATACTATAGACTATAACGATACGAAAAGAACCTTTTATGTGACATTGGAGAATGCCAAGTGGTTAGATAGCATCAATACAGTTAATACCGATAAGTATTTTAAAGCAACCACCTTTAAAAAAGTGGATAATACAACACTAGAAGTTAAAATGAATAATTCCATACTAGCAGGTGTCAAATACATTCCACTTCTAGTAGAGCTTACTGGGGGAGAAGCTAAAGCAAGTATAGATGGGATGGGAACAAAGTTTAGTGATATGAACAAAACGACTTTTGCCATCACCAGTGAAAGTAAAGCAGAAGTTACAGTAGGAGAGATTCCTTCTATTGGAAAAGAAGATAATGTAGCCATTATTCGGATAGATGAAGTGATTAAGGGTTCTATGGCCGATAGCAATCGACAAGAAGATAGAGATATTACCTTAGAACTTTTAAGTGATCATTATACGTTTGAAAATAGCAAACCTTTAGTAACAGGGACTAAGGGTTTTACAGGTATGACCTCTAAGCTTAAGGAAGATGATCGATATACCCAAGCTAATGAACTCATATCTACACGCTATGGAAGTTCCAATGGCAAGGAAGATAGGACTATTATTAGGCTTTCACTCCCTAAGAGAGAGGATATGACAGCTCCTGGGAGATTGGCTATTAGTGAACTAAGAGTAAAAACGAATAACTTTAAACCAGAAACGTTAAGGATCAAGGTAAGTGGAACCTATATTAATGACAAGGTCGTAGAAGTAGCTGTGGCAAAGGAATATGGTATTTTAATCAGTGATGATGCTAGAAAAACGACGGAAATAAGAAATGGTAATAGTGATAAGGTTTCTTTTACAGTAGAAGAAGATGTTTTAGAGAGCTTTACAAAAGGACGTACCATGGAAATTACTCTTGAGAACGGCTACCTATCTTCTAAACAAAAAGCCGGCATTAGTAATCTTTCATTAGGTAAGATTTTATTAAATAATCAAGATATTACAAAGACAACGACTATTAATCCTGTTGTTAAAGGAGATTATTTGGTAGGCTTTAACTTTGATATTCCTGAGTTAGATAGCTCCATTCGCAATAAGTTTACTATTGAAGGCTTGGAGGTTTACGCCCCTACAACAGCAAGTGGCGACATCAAAGTAACTAGTGAAGTAAGGGGAGAGGACCTTAAAGCCTCAACTACCATTGCACAGATCAAGACAGCTACCCAAATGCAAGTGTCTCCCTTAAAATTAAAAGTGGGTATTAAAGACCAAGTAGGTGGTAAGCTAATTATCAAAGAAACAGATAAAGCCATGTTAAATACAGGTGTTTTAGAGCTGGAGATTGAAGAGCAAAGTGGTATCACTTATGGTGAAGTGCCAGAGGTAAAGGTGGTAGAAGGAAATCTGAGGATAGGTAGTGTCAACTACGATGCCATTGTACCTAATAAACTCAAAATTAACATTGAAAGAGGCTCAAGTAAAGCTTCTACTCTTGAGATAAGTGGTTTTACAGTAACAGTAGATAATACGGTACCAGATGGTCATTATAAGCTTTCTATCAAGGGAACAGCTATTTCACCAGATGTGAACTTTGGGGCTATTGAATACCCTAATTTTATGAGTATAGGAGATGTACCAGTAACAGAAAAACCTACAGCACCTCAGTTTGATCAGATTGTTACAACTCAAGCGTCTCAATTTGTAATAGGGAGCAAGATTTATCTTGTCAATGGTGTACCTAAGACCATGGATGGAGCAGCCTATATTGAAGATAATAGAACTATGGTACCTGTACGATATGTAGCAGATGCAGTAGGTATTCCAGGAGAGGCTATTAGCTTCAAAGATCAAGTCATTACCATTACAGCGCCTAATCAAACCATTAAGTTAGAAGTGGGAAGCAATATGATAGAGATTAATGGAAAAAGACAAGGTATGAGTGGTAGAGCGGTTATTAAAGAGAGCAGGGCTTATGTGCCTGTTGCAGAGATTGCTAAAGCGCTTGGATTACAAATAGAATGGGAACCAAAGACACAAACAGCAACTTTTAAATATTAATAAAAAGAAATATTAAATAAAAGGGGTCATCTCACTGGATAGACTCCCTTGTAGGTAGACCGATGAGTTTGCTTAGGGGGATGAAGTGAGAAGGCCTCTTCTTTACTTTTAAGGTTTTCTCAACTAGCTTTTTTGCTCATGAATCAAAAATAGCACAGATAATATTAAAAAATGACATAGAAGTCTCAGAGAAAGTATTGTAGTATGGAAGAAATAAGGGAAGAAGTTACAGTTAAAGGGAGGATAGGAAGTCATGAAAATAGAGATTATTAATGATAAAGGTGAAAAACTTTTTGAAGGACAAGAGGAAAGAGAAATTGATTTGGTGGTAGAAAGAGAATATGAAAAGGGGGATTACATACGTATAACAGACATTGAGGCACCTTGTTATCTGGTGGTGCAAGTAGATGATGTACTAGGTGAAGCTTTGATTTATGCCACCAGTAAAGAAATAAACTATAGAATTCCTTTTGAACAAATGAAAGGTGCTCATTCACCCAAGACATTTGCAGGGCCTACTCATCTATTACATGTTCGTTATGCAAGAGAGCAGGAATGGTCAAGCTATAGAAATTTAGCTCTTAATGTGATGGCACAACATGAATTTGAGGGATATTATCCTTATGCTCGTGCTAATGTGGAGACAAGGGGAGAAGCTGTCTTTGCTGCACGCAATGTTATTGATGGCATAAAGTGTAATACTAGCCATGGAGAATGGCCTTATGGTTCTTGGGGAATTAACCAAAGAAAGGATGCCACCATCAAAATTGATTTGGGACGAGAAGTAGAGATGGAAGAACTGATCCTCTATACAAGAGCTGATTTTCCACATGATAGTTGGTGGACACAAGTTACTGTTACTTTTTCAGATGGCACTTCTAGGATCTGTTCATTGGAGAAAACAGAGAAAGCCCAACTTCTTAAACTACCACCTATAAAAGCAAGCTGGATTATGCTAAGTGAACTGATTAAAGCAGAAGATGAGTCTCCTTTTCCTGCTTTGACACAAGTTGAGATTTGGGGAAGAACATCTAAATAAAGAAACAAGGGGGTCATCTCAGCGAGATGGCCCCTTCATAATGTTATTATTCCATATAAATAGATAGAGTAGGTTGAGATAAGGTAAGGCGTATACGGTAAATCTCATGTTCCCAGCAAGTTTGAAGCCGGGGGTCTTCAATAGTTAAGGCTTCAATAGTCAAATCTTTGTAAGGACCTTCTATATGAATAGCACCTAAATCACCTAATTGGAGGGTAGAAGGTAAGGAAGAAAGGCTACTCCATTTATTGCTAAAGACAGGTTTTTCATAGGTCATAAAGTTTAAGATTATCTCACTAGTCTCATAAGCTGTAAAGGTGTCTCGTAAGTGAATTCCTTTTCCTTTTTCTAAGCTAACTTCTCGTTTATAACGGGTTATCTTACATTCTTTAGGATAGGCATTGGCTAATTCCATGGTGATGGAGCTTGTAGAGGGTGAGAAATAGTGAGTAACATCCGTTGCTCTAAAAGAAGGACCTGCTTGTTGCATGTGGCCATTTAACGTAGGCAGGTTGTGGTAATCAGATTGCATAGTCCAGATTTCATAACGTCTAGGAGAAAAAGTCTTTTGGGTGTAGCTTTCTACTCCTACATCAATAAGAAAAGGCTTTCCATCTTTGTAGAGGGTCATACTCCCCACATCGTTGTGATTATGACTATCATCATTATCTCCAGCCTTAACAGCTAAGACATAGCGACGATCACGTGCTATAAAGAGCCCTACACTGGGGTAGTATAAATCCTTTGGAAGACAAGGCGAAGAAGAGTAAGACATAATCTCTTCATGGGTGAAGAGAGCCTGTACACGATAGAAGAGATTGATTTCTTCTGGGAGCAAGGGAGAACCATGTAAATG
>JAEZKI010000215.1 GCA_023415525.1 Bacillota bacterium
CCATAGGGAAGATATACATAATAGTCAAAATTAAATCCTTTCTCAGGATTAGCCTTTACTTTAGTAACGCTACCTCTTATGACAAAGACCTTCCAATAACCTAATACCATTAAAAGTATGACACCCATAACTCCTAAAGCTAAAAATACCTTCTTCCTCATTATAATATCCTCCAACTCTAAATAGACGAATAGGGGCAGCATGTTGGGCTTTAACCCCTTTTCAGATAAATTAAGTGATTATTAAAAATATTTAAATTACAATAACATTATATTGCTAGCCCTACTTACTGTCAATTTACACAGTAAAAAGCCACGCAAACATAGTGTTTACGTGGCTTTTAATATTTTTAATATCGACTACATTCTCTCGTGGAAAGTTCTACTAATAACGTCTAATTGTTGTTCACGTGTTAATTTAATGAAGTTTACTGCATAACCTGATACACGAATGGTTAATTGAGGGTATTTTTCTGGATGATCCATGGCATCTAAAAGGACATCTTTATGAAGAACATTCACGTTAATGTGTTGTCCTGTTTGACCAAAGTAACCATCGAGAATACCTACCATGTTACTTATTCTCTCTTCTGGGTTGTGTCCAAGAGTAGCTGGTACTAAAGAGAAAGTATAGGAGATACCATCTTGTGCATGTTGAAAGGGTAATTTAGCTACTGAAGCACATGCTGCAAGAACACCTTTTGTTTCTCTACCATTCATTGGGTTAGCACCTGGTGAGAATGGCACACCTGCTTTACGTCCATCTGGAGTAGCTCCAGTTTTCTTACCATATACAACGTTTGAAGTAATGGTAAGAACAGATTGTGTATAAAGTGCATTTCTATATGGTGTATGTTTTCTTACTTCATTCATGAAGTCTTCTACAAGATGGCAAGCGATATCATCTACACGGTCATCATTGTTACCGTATGCTGGGTATTCTCCTTCAATCTGGAAGTCTATAGCAATACCTTCTTCATTTCTTACTGGCTTAACTTTAGCGTATTTAATAGCAGATAAAGAGTCTGTGGCTACAGCAAGGCCAGCAATACCACATGCCATTGTTCTTAAAATATCTGTATCATGAAGAGCCATTTCGATTCTTTCATAAGCATATTTGTCGTGCATGAAGTGGATGATATTAAGGGCGTCTGTATAAGTTTTAGCTACCCACTCTTTTGTTATTTGATAATTTTTCATTACTTTATCGTAATCTAAATACTCATCTGTCATAGGTTCAATGCCTGGTACTACTTTAATACCTGTTTTCTCATCTACCCCACCATTGATAGCATAAAGTACAGCTTTAGCAAGGTTCGCTCTTGCTCCAAAGAATTGCATTTGTTTACCAATACGCATTGGTGATACACAACAAGCAATACCGTAGTCATCCCCAAATTGTGGTCTCATGAGGTCATCGCTCTCATATTGGATAGCTGATGTATCAATAGATACTTTTGCACAGAAGTCTTTGTAACCTTGTGGGAATTTGTTACTCCAAAGTACAGTTAAGTTTGGTTCTGGAGCTGGTCCAATATTATAAAGTGTATGCAAGTAACGGAAGCTGTTTTTAGTAACAAGTGATGCACTTTCATCTTCAAGGATACCACCTAGTGATTCTGTTACCCATGTAGGATCACCAGAGAATAATTCATTATATTCTGGTGTTCTTAAGAAACGAATGATACGAAGCTTCATAATGAAATGGTCAATAATTTCTTGTGCTTCTTTTTCTGTAATAAGACCTTCTTGTAAGTCTCTTTCAGCATAAATATCAAGGAAAGTACTTGTACGCCCAATAGACATGGCTGCACCATCTTGCTCTTTTGTTGCTGCAAGGTAAGCAAGATATAACCATTGTACAGCTTCTTTGAAGTTTGTAGCTGGTCTTGATAAGTCAAAACCATACATTTCACCTAATTGTTTAAGTTCTTTAAGTGCTTTGATTTGTTCTGAGATTTCTTCGATATCTCTCATTGATTCTACTGTAAAGAGAGTAGAACGCGCTGCTTTATCTTTTGTTTTTTCTTCAATTAAACGATCAACTCCATAAAGAGCTACCCTTCTATAGTCACCAATAATACGACCACGACCATAAGCATCTGGAAGTCCTGTAATAACACCTACTTTACGAGCTGTACGGATATCCGCATTATAAACGTCAAATACACCCTCATTATGTGTTTTTCTATATTTTGTATAGATTTCTTTCATTTGTGGATCAATTTCATAATCATAAGATTTAAGGGCATTTTCTACTACACGAATACCACCATTTGGATGACAGCTTCTAACAAGTGGTTCTTCTGTTTGAAGACCTACAATTTGCTCTTTATCTTTATCGATGTAACCTGCACCATGAGAAGTGATTGTTGCTGGTGTTTTTGTATCTGCAAAACAACCTCTTTCTCTTTCTTTTTTCATAGCTTCGCCAAGCTGCTCCCAAAGTGCTAGGGTATTAGCTGTTGGACCTTCAAGGAAGCTATCATCACCTGTGTATTCTGTATAGTTTGTTACAATAAAGTCTCTTACGTTAATTTCGTTTTCCCATTTACCTGGTTTAAAACTTCTCCATTGTTCCATATGTTCTGTAGATACCTAAAGCTTATCCTTAGGCTCTACTCCACCTCCTTTTTGATGTCTATGTAATTAGATACTGGTTTGAATTGAAGAAAATGTATACTGTATACAGTCCCTTTTGATGAATTCATTTTACACCTTAGGATAACATTAGTCAATAGTAATTATTATTTAATAAATATTGATTATTAAAAGTTATTATCAAATATTTTAAATATTATATATATTCGTTGTTTTATCATATTATTTTATTTAGTCTTATTGCTTTATCTAAGATAATTTTTATATAATATATTGACAACTTTTAGCGCCTCTTATATAGTAGTACTAAATAATACTACTAAAGGTGATTTTATGGATTTTACAACTTGTCTACAAAAAATAGGTTTTTCTCCTATTGAAGCGACTGTGTTTATCACATTATGTAAGCATGGAAGCCTAACAGGATATGAAGTGGCTAAGCTTAGTGGCATTTCACGCTCTAATGTTTATGCAGCACTCTATAGCTTGCAAGAAAAAGGACGCTGTGCTCTTTCTGAAGGTGAACCCACTAAATATGTAGCTCTATCTAAGGAAGAATTACTTCTTTCCGTTAAAAGAGAGATGAATCATACATTAGAACAACTGGAAATTTATTTTCCTGAAAGCGTTTCTATTTCAGAACCTTATATAACTGTTAAAGGTTATGAAAATGTCCTTCATAAGATTAAAAATAGCATCTTACTCTGCCAATCTCATCTCTACATTCTAAGTACGTCTTGCTACATTGAACTTTTAGAAAAAGAACTCTTAGAGATTGCTTCTACAAAAAAAGTCACAATTATCTGTGACCAACCTCTAGCTATAGATTATGGTATGATTACTTATGTTCGAAACAAACCACCTCAAGGCTTTCATATGATTATAGATACACAATCTGTTATCACTGGTGACTTAGCCTCAAAGGAGGCACAATGTTTATTTTCTTCCCACCAGTCTTTAGTCCGTCTGATGCGAGAATCTTTTATAACTGAATTAGATATCATTAAACTTACCCATCATTAAGGAGGATTTTATGTACACACTCAATGGTTTTTTTACCCAAGAAACAAATTTCTATGGCGGTCATGATGTATTTGAGCTTTTAGCGCAATATGGTAGCCCTCTTTATATTTATAATGAAGCTATCTTAAGAAAACGTTGTCAAGAAATGAAGCACCTTGTGACTTATCCTAATTTTGTTCCTCATTACTCTATCAAGGCCAACACCAATATTCATCTTTTAAAAATTGTACGAGAGGAAGGTCTTCATGCAGATGTCATGAGCCCTGGCGAAATCTTTTTGGCTAAACAAAGTGGCTTTACAAGTAAAGAACTCTTCTTTATACCTAACAATGTGACATCAGATGATTTACGCTATGCTATTAACGAAAATGTCCTAACGAGTATAGATTCCCTTGATCAACTTAAGCTTTTTGGCGAACTAAATAAGGGCGGCAAAGTAGCTATTCGCTTTAATCCTGGAGTAGGTGCTGGTCACCATGAGAAAGTCGTGACAGGTGGTAAAAAAACTAAATTTGGTGTTAATCCAGAAGATATACCCGAAGTGAAGAAAATCCTTGAACAGTATAATTTAAAGCTCGTTGGCATTAATCAACATATTGGTTCCCTTTTTATGGATGGAGCTCCCTATATCCAAAGCCTTGATTCCATCTTAAATATTGCACGACAGTTTGAAGACTTAAATTTTGTAGATTTAGGGGGTGGTTTTGGTATTCCTTATCATAAACAAGATGGCGAGGCGCGATTAGATATTGAAGCTCTTGGAAAAGCTCTTGATCCTGTTCTTTTTGACTTTGCTAAAGAGTATGGTAAGAACATTCAATTTCAAATTGAACCTGGACGTTATATTCCTTGTGAATCTTGTGTCCTTTTAGGCGATGTGACAGCCACTAAAACCAATGGTGGTGTCCATTATATAGGTTGTAATATTGGTTTTAATGCTCTTCAACGTCCTATTATGTATGATTCACATCACGATATTGAAATTTATTCTAAAGAAAATCGTACTTTAGCTCCTGAACCTTTTACTGTAGTCGGTAATATCTGCGAGAGTGGTGATATTCTTGCCAAAGGCAGAGTTCTTCCTCCCGCTTATAGTGGAGATGCCCTTGCCTTAATGGATGCTGGTGCCTATGGTTACAGTATGGCTTCTTGCTACAATCAACGTTTTAGACCTGCTGAAATACTTATTACAGAATCCGGTAACGTCCGTCTAATTCGTAAGCGAGATACTTTTGAGGATTTACTGCGTAATATGCTTTAAAATAAAGGTGAACTAAGCGTAGTTATTCCTAACATAGGAGTAGCAACACGAGAAATAAATTAGCTATGAAACAACGGAACATAGAAAAGGGTGAGAAGCAACACACTTCTCACCCTTTTCTATGTTCTATAGAGAATTAGGTTTAAGACCTATACCTTGGTTGATGCTATCACGATTACATTTTCCTCTAAATATCCCAGTACTATTCTGTCCAAGATTACTTTTGTGGAAAAAGAAATCTATATTTACCTTCAAGCTCTTATTTCGACACATTATCAATTTTATTTGTATTATAATACATTTATCACCTTAACAGAGCTGAAATACCATAAAAAGGAGGATATACTATGTCTGTGACCTATAAAGATGATATAGAAATCATTTTATCCCATCGCTATGACAATGGCGATGATTATTGGGCAACCCCTGATAAGCGATTACTAAAGGGGGCTCCTTTTACAACTATTGAGAGTCCGCTTTACTTGTTGGAGTTAGGGTTATCTCCTGACGATCCTGTTATGAGAGGAACAGCAAATCTGATCTTCAGCGTTCAGAAAGATGATGGTCGTTTCAAAATATTCCCTACAGGTGGTGTTTATCCCTGTCACACAGTGGAAGCAGCCAGAACACTCTGCTATATGGGGTATTCACAAGATGAC
>JAEZKI010000301.1 GCA_023415525.1 Bacillota bacterium
ATGTATTGCTGATTCATAAAATGATAGGCAATCTCTCTTTTGTCAAAGATGGATAAATCATCTCTTGTATTTAAATACTGTTTTACTATTTTGGCGACAGCCTCCCTTTGAGCTAAATCACATAAAGTATGGGCTAAGTGCTCTAAAAGGTCGTATTCACCTTGTTGATTTTTACATTCTATTTTATAAATACCCTTGTAACAGGTTGTATTTATGGGATAGTTCCAAGCTTCTGCACCCTCTTCACTTAGTTTATCTAATAATTCTTTTTTATATTTAGTCGTATAAAGCGTATAGCTGTCCATAGCCTCTACCCCTAAATAATCTTCTCCTAACTAGTATATAACTATTACCTTGTCAGCTTTCATTCTCTCAAGGAATAATTTAAGAATTCTTAATGAGTTCAAGAATCTCTTCCCTTGTAAAAGTATATTTATCATTACAGAAGTGACATACCAATTCTATTTCCTCATCTTCATCAGCCATTTGTTGTAAGTCTTTTTTACCTACACTCACTAAAGCTCTTTCCATACGCTCTTTTGAGCAATCACAAACAAAGTCCACTTCTATCTTCTCCATTAAATCGATCTCACCTAAAAGCTCTTTTATAACGTCTTCAATGGTCTGGCCTTGATCTAGGCAAGTGGTTAAAGAAGTAAAGGCTTTGAGTTTGCCCTCTAAAGCTGTAATGGCTTCTTCTGTAGCTTCTGGAAGAACTTGAAGGATAAAGCCACCTGCTTGTCTAATAGAATAATCCACATCTACTAGTACGCCTAAACTTACTGCTGTATTAGTTTGTTCGGATATGGCAAAATAATCTGTGAAGTCTTCCGCTATTTCTCCTGAAAGCATAGCAATTTGACCTGTATAAGGCTCTTTTAGCCCCATATCTTTCATAACTGTCATCACTGCATTACCAATAGCACCACTTACATCTAGCTTGCCATTTGGTTTTTTAGGTAGATCAATTTGCGGATGATAAACATAGCCCTTGGTATTGCCTTTGCCATTAGCCTCTACTACGATGCCACCAATAGGTCCATCTCCCTTAATGACAATACTGACACGGTCTTCATCTCCTTTCAGCATACGTCCCATCATAGCTGCTCCTGTCATAGTACGACCTAAAGCTGCAGAAGCTACGGGTGAGGTTTGATGCTTCTCGCAAGCTGTACTTACCATATTCTTGGTGTTTGCTCCAAAAAATCTAAAGTTTCTTTCTAAATCTGTTCCTCTTATAATATAGTCTTTCATAGTTATTCCTTCCTTTTTCCACATTCTCTTGCTACAAAAGTAGCTCGTTGTGTTTGATCTGTATAGGGTAGTGTACTATAATCATCATAAACAGCTAAAAGCTCTAAGCCAGCTTCTTTTAGAAGGGCTTTAATATGCTCTAGTTCATAAGCTCTTTGATAATGCTCCTCTTCTGTTCGCTCATAGGTTCCCTCTTCTTTTTGGATAAAGAAATTAACAACAAACTCATTGATTCGTTCTTCTTCATCATAATAGTTTTCCCAAATGTAAGCAGCATCTTCTGATTGTTGGGCAAATACGTTATCACCTAATACGTTTTTATATTTATAAGGCATATTCATATCAAAAATAAAAAGGCCACTAGGTTCTAAATAATTGTTAACCCATTTAAAGGTCTGCTTTAAAGCTTCTTCTTCTAAAAGATAGTTTAGGCTATCACAACTACTATAAATCACATCTACTGTACCGTAAAGTTCAAATTCACTCATTTCCTGCATGAGGTAAAGAATATTTAATTCTTCTTCCATGGCTAATTCTCTGGCTTCCATTAGCATTTCTTCAGAACCATCAATACCAATCATCTCAATGCCTTCTTTTGCAAATAGACGACTTAATGTGCCTGTCCCACAACCTAAATCACACATAATCTTAGGCTCCACTTTATATTCTTTTAACTGACTCACCATAAAGTCTTTCCACTTTTCATAAGGGGTATCCTCCATAAAAACGTCATAGACCTTTGCAAATGCATGATATGCCTCCACCCTAGCACCTCCTAAATTTATTATTAAACAAGTAGCTTGTGTCTTTATTTATAAAGAAAAGGAGGTGCTCTAAAATGACCTCTTTTAGAACAGCCTCGCGTTATTAATAGTATACCTATTCTTCTTACTTTTTTCAATCCTCTTACTTATTATATCCGTTGCCCTATGAGTTCCGTTTGATACGTCTCTTCAGCTTCTGTTAATAGGTCACTCACATCTCCTGGGCACTTTATAGGTTTTTCCACAGGAAAATCTAAGAGGAAATTATAGATTCTCTCTTTTTCTTCTTTTTCTAAAATGGAGTTTTCTAACGCCTCTTCTATACTTTCCCAACTATAAATTTTACAGGCATCATCCGTTGCTCCAATTACCGTACACATATCCTCTACATTTTTAGCCGTCATTTCACCTTCGTTTAAATCGCGTTCGGCTTCATGGCTGTGCAAATCATAACCATAGTATTCCTTGATATACCCTTGTGTAGCTTCTTTGCTATCTAGTCTTACCATTTGGTAGTCAGGAAGCAATACAATATAGTTCATTTTTTCCATCCCTTCTTGTCGCTTGTAAATACTATTCTTTGTCTAGTATGGTTTTTTTAGGTTCTTGCCATGCATTTCTTTTAAAATATTACTTAGGATTTTAAAGTGTAATTTTTAATGGTTGTAATGGCACAAGTTGATTGTAAGTGTGCTAAAAAAAGTTTCTGTACTATAAGAACAGCAGCAATTAGGATCAGACGCTTGCAATGTATTCCATTAACCGACATAATGGATTAGCAACCTTAAACTTCACGCTTATGTAGTCATTCTTATACCTTGATATAGTCTACCATCTCGATCAGAATCTCCCGTATAACTGCTGTCAAAAAAGAGAGCCAAAAACACCTTTAAGTGAAAAGCTCCCAAAGGTGCAAAAAAAATGAGCGAAATGTTCGCCCATAATGGATATAAGTTTTTGAAGTTATGTAATTGAAGGTTGTCTATTACATCTTGCCATCATGATAATGTGGTGATTTCTTCCATTATTCGAGTATCTACATTTCCTCATTGTAAGATATGGCCTTTACCGGGCATGAACTTATTGCGTTTTCTAGCCTATCCCTATCTAATTCCTTATACGACTTTACAAAAGCCCTTTTATTTCTCATCTCAAATAATTCAGCATAGTTCTTTATGCAGAGCGTACAACCCATACAGGCATCCGCATTGATGTGAAGCCTAGCTTGTGTTAGCACTTCATTCGGCAAGTCCTTATCTTTTATGATTTTGTCTATTATCCACGAAAAGATGGCGATAGAAATAATGGTAAGTATCCACCGAATAGCCATGAACTTTGGCCCTAAAAACTTTGCTTCGTTAATGAGCATAGGAATCTTAATAACGGCCCATGTGCTTAATATAATGACAATGTTCCGAATGGAGGCCCCCTTTTTATGAAGCATGATGCACATTGGAAACGCTGCATAAACTGGCCCTACCGATATGCTCCCTACTACAAAAGACAGAAACACACCTTTTGATTTAGCCTTCTTACCCAAATACTGCATAATTTTTTTCTTTGGAACCCATATATCCAAAAGAGCCGTCAGAATAAAGATAACCGGCATAATCATCAGCATTTCTTTGATATAATA
>JAEZKI010000311.1 GCA_023415525.1 Bacillota bacterium
AGGTAATAGGAAATATTGTAGCGACAAGGAAACATCAAGCTCTTGTTGGAAATAAGTTTCTTTTAGTAGAAACTTTAGAATTAATCCATGGCCAAAAGGAAAAATTTATTGCCATTGATACAGTAGGAGCAGGAGTAGGAGAGATTGTGCTCATTGTAAAGGGAAGTGGAGCAAGGTGCAGTATAGATAATCCCAAGGTACCTATTGATGCAGCTATAGTAGGAATCGTAGATGATGAAAATCATTTGGAATAAAAGATAGGCAAGAAGAGAGGTGAATGATATTGACGTTTGAAGAGATAAAAGAGGCTATATTTGAGGCAGGTGTCATTGGAGCAGGGGGAGCTGGTTTCCCTACACATATTAAGCTAGCAACCCAAATGGATTATTTGGTCATTAATGGCGCAGAATGTGAACCCCTCATTTATACAGACTACGAGTTGATGGAACATTATGGTGAAGCAATGGTCATAGTCATTCGTCAATTACTTCAGACTCTTTGTATTAAAAAAGCGGTGTGGGGGATTAAAAAGAAGCATTCAAGTCTTATTGCTAAACTCCGTACAATGACCTCATCCGATGAAAATATTGAAATTTGTGGCCTTGATAATATTTATCCTGCAGGAGATGAACTAACACTTATCCATCATTGTACAGGAATCATCATCTCTAGAGGGCAACTCCCTAGTAGCAAAAAAGTGATAGAAATCAATGTAGAAACCTTATGGAACATTTATAAGGCCCTCTTTGAAAAGCTTCCTGTTACGGAGAAGTATGTCATGATAGGAGGAGCAGTAGAGGAGCCCCTCGTTTTTAAAGTGCCATTAGGAACCCCTTATGCAGAACTTATTAAACAAGTTAAACCTCAAATAGAAGACTATGAATTGTTAATAGGTGGGCCTATGATGGGTTCTTTTTCCTCGAAAGAAGGCTATGTCACTAAGACCACTAAAGCACTTCTAATTTTGCCAAAGGAGAGTCCAGTCTATCGTAACAAGCAGGCCCTTGATTTAAGTAGCATGAAAAGAGTGATGTCCTGTTGCTCTCAATGTCAAATGTGTACGGACTTATGCCCACGTAATAAGCTAGGCCATAAGGTGGAACCTCATAAAGTCATGAATGCTTTTGCCAATGGCCTTTTGAACCACGGAGGTGTTTTGAAGACAGCTTTAGGATGTTGTGGCTGCAATATTTGTTCTTATTTTGCTTGCCATCATGACTTGATGCCCTCACAATTCATGATGTTAGTAAAAAAAGAACTTCTTAAAGAAGGAATAAAACCAGAAGTAAATGAGCCACTAGCGGCTAAAATAGGAGGGGAAGTAGAAATTCCCTCAAGTCGCTTATTGGATAAATTAGGGATTAAACAGTATGATAAGCATCCACTATGGGTAGAAGAAGCTCTTGAAGTCCAAAAGGTTTACTTGCCACTTGCAGCCCATGTAGGGAACCCTTCTATGCCACTTGTTCAAGTAGGGGAAGAGGTAGAAAAGGGGCAGCTTATTGCCTGTGGAAGTAAAGGAAAGATAAGTTGTCAGATTCATAGTAGTTTAGAAGGCCGAGTTAGTAGGATGACGGAAACAGAAATAGTAATAGAAAGGAGGAGGGTGAAATGACAGAGATGAAATCATTGGGTATTGCAGAATACCGCTCCATTGCTCTTGGGCTTCAAGCAGCAGATTATATGGTGAAGACAGCTGAGATAAAACTTCTGGTGGCTCAAGTCATGTGTCCAGGGAAATACATCCTTGTATTTACCGGCAAGTTATCCTCTGTCAAGGCTGCTTTAGGAGTGGCTAACAAACCTCCTTTTGATACCGTGTTGATAGATACCTACTTACTAGGTAATCCGGATGCAAGTTTGATTCCAGCGCTTTATGGAGCTAGTGAAAAAGGAAACCCCGAAGCAGTGGGAATTATAGAAGGCTATTCGGTGGCTTCCATTATAGGCATAGCAGATGATATTGTAAAAACAAGTCCCACACGCCTTATTGAGATTCGTCTGGCCAGGGGAATGTCTGGCAAATCCTTTGCCTTGTTTAGTGGTGAATTAGCAGCCGTAGAGGCCTCTATGGAAAAAGCAAAAAAGGCACTTCTTGAAAATGGCATGTATCTTCAAAGTGCAGTGATCCCTCATCCAGACCCACAAATTTGGGAGACTTTATAGTTAAATACCTGCAGTCATGAGAGCGTTAGTCAACTTTCTTGTAGGCAGGTATTTTTGTTATAAATAAGAAAATAAAGGAAGAATAGAGAGGAGAAGGCTATGAAGCAAAAAGCATATGTGGCAATTGATTTAGGAGCTTCCAGTGGAAGACTTTTATTGGGAAGTATGAAAGATGGCAAGCTGAGTTTGGAAGAAGTCCATCGTTTTGCCAATGACCCTGTCTACTTAGGTGATACTTTATATTGGGACTTTATGCGGATTTTTTATGAAATCAAGCAAGGGCTTAAAAAATTAGCTCAGCGAGAAGATGTAGAGATTAGCTCGATTGGAATAGATACTTGGGGAGTAGATGGAGCCTGGTTAGATAAAAAGGGTAAGCTATTAACCAATCCTGTTCACTACAGAGATCATCGTACAAGTGAGATTATGGAAGATTTCTATACGAAGATAACAGATAGTAAGCTCTATGATATTACAGGTATTCAAAAGATGAGCTTTAATACAGTCTATCAACTTTATCATGACATCACCCAAAATGAAGTCGTAAGGACCTTTGGAGAAAAGTGGCTTTTTATGCCCGATTTATTGGCGTACTTTTTAACAGGAAATACCTTTAACGAGTACAGTATAGCTTCTACAGGCGCTTTACTGGATGCTAAAACAAGAACCTACTCTGAGGAGTTATTTAATGCCCTTGGGTTACCTTTTGATAAGATGCAACCTATTGTCATGCCAGGGACTATTGTAGGGAGCTTAACAAAAGGCATTCAAGAAGAGACTGGCTTAGGGGCAGTTAAAGTGGTAGCAGTAGGGAGTCATGACACCGCCTCTGCTGTAGCAGGAACCCCTCTTGAAACAGAAAATGAAGTTTATCTTTGTTGCGGGACTTGGTGCTTAATGGGCATGGAACTTAGTGAGCCTATTTTAGATGAAAAGTCTAAAACCTTTAATATTACCAATGAAGGCGGGGTAGAAGGAACCATTCGTTATCTGAAAAATATCAATGGCTTGTGGTTTTTGCAACAGCTTCGTAAAGTATGGAATGAACGAGGTTTAAAGCTTTCTTTCCCAGATATTATTGCAGCAGTAAAGGAATCTAGTTGTGAATGGGCTGTAGACGCAAAATTAGATCGTTTTATGGCTCCTCTTAATATGGAAAAAGAAATTATTGCTTATTGTGAAGAAGTTTATGGCGTCACACTAGAAACAGTAGGAGATATTGCAAAAGCAGCTTATAATGGACTGGCTATTTACTACAAAGAAGTTCTAGAAGAGTTCGAAAAGATTACAGGAAAAACCATTACAACGATTCGCATGGTAGGAGGAGGTATACAAGACCACTACCTTTGCCAACGTGTAGCTGATAGTACTGACAGGAAGGTTATTGCTGGACCTATAGAAGCCTCTTGTATAGGAAACATTCTTATGCAAATGAAAGCATTAGGGGATATAGAAAGTTTAAGTGAAGGCAGAGCCATTGTAAGAAAGTCTTTTGAGCAAGAGCTTTATACAAACAAGAGATAAAAGAGAAGGCACTAAAAGCCTATAAGGTGAAAACCTTAGGTGATTTAGTGCCTTTCGTGCTTCCTATTAGAAAGATAATAGGATTTTCTTAAAAATCCATGGCGAATAATGCAACGAGATGCTATATAATAGGAATAGATGCTATATAATAGGCAGTAAGACTAGGAGTGAAAATTTTTACTTAAAATAAAAGGCTCTTATGCAAAAAAATTATAGTATAAAAAGATATAAGGAAGGAAAAGGGATGAATGGCAACCATTAAGGATGTAGCAAAAGGTGCAGGAGTATCTGTGGCGACTGTTTCACGGGTTCTTAATCATACGGCACCTGTGAATGAAGAAACAAAACAAAGGATTGAGAAGGTCATGGAGGAGCTTCATTATACCCCTAGTATGTTGGCGCGAGGGATGCGAAAACAACAATCTAAGGTGATAGCGGTGATCGTGCCTAGCTATGAAAATCCTTATCATATTCAGCTTTTCAAGCATATTGAGAGACAGGCAAAAAAGATAGGCTATCGCTTGATTTTACTTTCTTTAGAAGAAGATAAAGCTTCTGAGCAAAGTGCTATCATGGATTTAATGACACGGAATGTAGATGGCATGATTATGTGTACTTATAGAGGGAATAAAAAAGAAATTAAAATCATTATGGATTTATCCAAGAGGTTACCTATTGTATTTATGGATAACTTTGAATTTGACAGTGCCCTTAGTTCAGTTGTAATAGATGGTTATAAAGGGATGCGAGAAGTAACAAAGCATCTTATCGAAAGGGGGCATAAGCGTATTGCTTATATAGATGGTAACTCAGGTTATAAGGTTGCTAATGAAAGACGTTTAGGTTATGAAGATTGTCTAAAAGACTATGGACTCCCTCTTAGTAAGGAACTTGTTTATTATGCAGACTATGAAATAAGTGGAGGCTATGGAGCTACACGTTATTTTATGGAAGAGATAATGAGGCCACCTACAGCCATTGTATCTTCTAATGATATTATGGCTATAGGTGCAATAGGCTATTTAAAAGAAAAAGGATTTAATGTTCCACAAGATGTAGCAGTAGCAGGTTTTGATGATATTGAGTTATGTCGTATCATACAACCTAACTTAACCACCTATAAGCAACCATTAGATCGTATAGCAAGAGAGGTTGTTAAATTGCTTCATGCTAAAATCAATCATCTTATTTCACAAGAGGAAAAGCATACCTTAGAAGGAACTTTAATCATAAGAGGTTCCACAGATGATCAGCAGCGAGATCAGATGTTTTCAGAAGAAGATTAAAGGCACTAAGAATGCAGTTTTTAGTTACTTTTTATAGTTTTCATGATGTTTCATAGCCAAATCCATGAAAAGAAATATTCTAAATTGAAAATATTGATAGTACAAAAATAACGTGCTATTCTTATACCAAGGAATGAAAACATTTACATGAAAACGTTTACTTAAGTACTATTAAAAACA
This sequence comes from Bacillota bacterium, assembly GCA_023415525.1. Lineage (GTDB taxonomy): Bacteria > Bacillota > Clostridia > Lachnospirales > Cellulosilyticaceae > Sporanaerobium. The sequence goes on from JAEZKI010000311.1 coordinate 5,157, forward strand.
AACATACAAGAAGAGGTGGTTAAATGACTGAAAAAGAGCGTATTATTCAAGGGTATGAATTAGCAAAGAACTACTATAATAAATGGGGAATTGATGTAGAAGTTGTTCTCAAAAAAGTAGATGAAGTGGCTATTTCTATGCACTGCTGGCAAGGTGATGATGTAGGAGGATTTGAGAACCCCAATGGACAGCTTACCGGAGGGATTCAAGCAACAGGTAATTATCCTGGGAAAGCAAGGACGGCCGAAGAATTAAGGGCAGATATAGACAAGGCCATGTCCCTTATTCCTGGTAAACTTCGTTTAAATCTCCATGCTATTTATGCTGAAACACAGGGAGAAGCTGTAGAGAGGGACCAATTAAGACCTGAACATTTTGCAAATTGGGTGGATTGGGCTAAGAAAAAAGGAATAGGTCTCGATTTTAACCCTACTTGTTTTTCACATCCTCTAAGCGCAGACGGCTTTACTCTTTCACATCCCAATAATGAAATAAGAGAATTTTGGATTAGGCACTGCAAAGCTTCACGCCAAATCGCAGCTTACTTTGGTAAAGAATTAGGGACACCTGCTGTGACAAATTATTGGATTCCTGATGGCTATAAAGATACTCCTATAGATCGTAAGGCACCTCGTGAACGGCTATACGATTCACTTAATCAGATTTTTGAAGAACCTATTGATGAAGCCTATAACTTAGATGCGGTAGAATCAAAGGTATTTGGGATTGGAGCTGAAGCTTATACAGTAGGCTCTAATGAATTTTACATGGGTTATGCCACAGCTCATCATAAATTACTCTGCTTAGATGCCGGACATTTTCATCCTACAGAAGTTATTTCAGATAAAATTTCTGCGGTTATGCCCTTTGTTGGAGGACTATTACTTCATGTGAGCCGCCCAGTAAGATGGGATAGTGATCATGTTGTTATTCTAGATGATGAACTTCAAGCTATAGCTAAGGAACTTGTAAGAGGTGGCTATTTAGAAAAAACACATATTGGCCTCGACTTTTTTGATGCCAGTATTAATCGTATTGCAGCCTGGGTAATAGGTACCCGTAATATGCGAAAGGCCATTCTCTTTGCTATGTTAGAGCCTACCCAGTACCTAAAAGATTTAGAACTTAAAGGCGACTATACTTCTAGGCTTGCTTTATTGGAAGAAATGAAAACAGCTCCTTATGCAGCAGTATGGGAATACTATTTAATGAGTCATCAACTACCAATAGGAATGGCTTGGATAGATGAAATAAAGCGTTATGAAGAAGAGGTTTTACTTAAAAGATAATACTTGCCCCTTAAGAAAGGAGACGACATACTAAGCTTAAGTATGTTGCCTCCTTTTTATAAATTGATGTAAGAATAAATGAAATCGATGGATACGCTATAGCAAAGCCACGGGTTGACAATATAAATAAATGTAATTATATTAAAATTAACAAATATAAATAAAGTTAATAAACAAAAAAGGGGATTATAATGGCTAAAAATGTTACACTAGCAGATATAGCAGCAAAAGTTGGAGTAAGCAATGTAGCTGTATCCAAAGCGTTGTCTGGAAAACCAGGGGTCAGTGACGATTTAAGGCTAAAGATTAAGCAAATAGCAGATGAGATGGGCTATCTATCCAGTTCATCTGGAAAAACAGGAAACCTAGAGACTGGAAATATAGGCGTGATTGTTCCAGAAAACTATTATGGGTATTCCGCCTCTTTTTATGGTCAGATGTATGAAAAAGTGGTAAGGGCCCTATTTGATAATAAATATTACGGTATTTTGGAGCTGCTATCCAAAGAGGATGAGCGAGAAGGGAATCTTCC
>JAEZKI010000517.1 GCA_023415525.1 Bacillota bacterium
GATAACTATCAGGGTTATTCTCATTGATAATACCTATATCCATCTTATATGCAGAAGAACCAATATTACACTTTACCTTATAGCCTAAGGCCTTTATGGCATAAGCGAGTTCCCTTACTAATGTATCTATAGGCTTCATAGTCATTTCAGCCTTAGCAGTTAAGGCGTTCTTACCCCTTTGTGCAAATTCAAGGAATCCTTTAAGACCTACTAATCCCTCCGCCCTTGTTCTTGACAAATCTATTTGCTCTGGTCTTAATGTAGCATAAACAAGCATACTTTTTCTCGCTCTTGAAATAGCTACATTTAGCCTCCTCCAGCCTCCTTCTCTATTTAAAGGGCCAAAATTCATAGATACCTTTCCTTCCTTATCAGGACCATAACCTATCGAAAATAAAATCACATCTCTCTCATCCCCCTGTACATTTTCTAGGTTCTTAATAAATACTGGTTCCTTTGAATTTCTATCTTGCTCCTCTAATTCGGGATATTTCGCAAATTCTGTTGTTAGCATATCATCAATTAAGTTTTGCTGTACAGAACTAAAAGTAACTACGCCAATACTCTCTTTTTTTAGCTGCTCGTCCCTAAGGCGCCTTAGAATTTCATTAACAACAGCCCTGGCTTCTTCTTTATTTTGTTTAGTCTTACCCTTATCATAATACCCTTCTACATGAATCAGCTTAACCTCTGATACTAAATCATTAGGAGAAGGAAAAGTATAGAGCTTATTGTCATAGTATTTCATATTACTGTAGGCAATTAAACTTTCATGTCTTGAACGATAATGCCACTTTAAATGCTCTTGTGGCATAGCAATAGATAAACAGTCATCTAACAAGCTTTCTAAATCCTCTTTATCTGCATTTTCTTCATCTATCTTATTAGAGCTAAAGAAGCTAGTTGGTGGAAGTTGCTTTGGATCACCTACTATGACTACGTTTTTCCCCCTTGCAATACTTCCTACAGCTTCACTAGTTGGAAGCTGAGATGCCTCATCAAAGATAACCAAATCAAACTTTGGAAATTTAGGATCAATATATTGTGCAACAGAAATAGGACTCATTAGCATACAAGGGCAAAGCTTTCTCAGCAAAGTAGGAATTTCATCAAATAATTTACGGATAGATAACCTACGCCCATTACTCTTAATAGCTTTTTTTAGAATGCTAATCTCTGATGATGCTGCACTAACTGTACCAGTAATAGGGATTTGCGCTGATAACTTGGCAACTAATTCTTGAATGGTTAGTCGCCTAAATTCTTCAATAACCTCTCCATATTGTTTGATCATATCCTCGTATTGCTTACCTTGAAATCTCTTTAACCTATCATCTTCTCTTATAGTCTTAAGAATTAAAGCATAGTACAAATTTCCTTCAAAGGCTCTCTGTATGTTCTCTGCAGTAACTTGCCCTTTCTCCCATGCCTGAACAACATTCTCTAGCTTACTTTTTCTCATTTCGCTTGTTTGCTCTCTTACATCAGTCCATACCTTAAGCCCTGGTAGATGATCCACATATTTTTCAAAGCTCGTCACGATTGCATCTACCCAATTGTGACTATTCCCTAATCTTTCTACATTAATGGAATAAGTACTTGTCACCTTCTCTACCTTATTTACAAATTCTATAAGAACCTGCTTTTTTTCACTAATCTCTTTGATTGAATGGCTCTGTACAATAGCCTTAATAAAGCCTTCATACTTATCCTTGCTTACATTTTTCACTATCTGATGTAAAGCTTCTGCTTTGATTAAAGCATTTTCCAATAGGTTCCAGTCAGTATCCGTACCTCTAAATACGTTACTTATAAGCGAAGTCAACTCTGATGATAAATGTGTCAATTTATTTTTAAGTCTACCTACTTCTGCCAACTTCTCATAATAGGTAAATATATTACTTTTTGAAAGATCAGCTGACTTCTTGGCATATAGTCTTAGTTCTTTTAAGAGCTTACCTTGTTCTAATAATTTAGGTAAAAACCAACTTCTCTCTGCTTGCTTCCAACGCATAATAGCATGGTCTATGGGATAGTCAAAAACTTGTCTCTCAAAGGCATTACTTAATTCATTATATTTTTTCTTATAGGTACTTCCCTCCCGACAAACTGTTTTCATCTCCTCTAAGAGGCTATCACAGCTTTGAGACCTTATAAGCTGTTCAAAAGTAGGGACTGTATTTTCTAGTACTGTAGCCAGTTTGCAAAGTTCATCAATCGTCCCTTTACTCCAATCCTCCCTAATATCTGCCCACTTACCTAAAAGTTTTAAGCTATCTTCACTAGATTTCCTTAAGGAAATAATATCTCTTAGGTCTTCTTCAAGTTGTTCACGAAGCTCTATAGAATACACTGTTCCCTCATAGCCTTGCCAAGCACTTTCTGCATAGCTGCCATTTTCCTTAATAGCTACAGTATACTTCCTTAGTACTTCCTGCCAATTCTTAATAACTTCTTGATTCACAAGTTGTACCTGATCTTCTTTAAAAACAATGTTACCTTTTTCTCTTTTATTCCCTTCATAAATTTCAATTGCTTCATATAGTGAGCAACCATAGTCACGTTTGCAATGTAGAGCTTCCATAACTTCATTAAGGCTATTTCTCAAAGTATGTATCTTTTCTCCTACAGATTCATAGCTATCTGGTGCTTTAACCCTTCCTACTTCCAGTGCCTTATTTAATTGCCCTAGTACCACAGATTTATTTGTCTTATTGGAGTGTAATTCAAGGCAGAATGGATCTAAGCCGATACTTGCTAATCTATTTTGTACAACATTTAAAGCAGCCATTTTTTCAGCTACAAACAGAACAGACTTGCCTTGATATAATGCATTAGCTATCATATTGGTAATCGTCTGAGATTTACCTGTTCCTGGTGGTCCGTGAAGCACAAAGCTGTGGCCCTCGGTTGCTGCCACGATAGCTACTAGCTGCGACGAATCTACACTCATAGGAATTGCCATCTTCTCTGGCTCTATGACTGTATCTAGATTACTAAGGGTTACACTTTTGTCTTCTGGTGCCCAATTCATTTTCCCCTCTATCAAACTTGAAACAACTTTATTGGTTTCTAATTCCTTGGAGTGATTACGAAGATCATTCCACATAACAAATTGGCCAAAGGAGAATAATCCAATAAAAGCCATATTTTCTATATTCCAATACGGCTTTGCCATAATGGCTTGCCTTAGGGTATGAAAAATAAGTTGTAAATCTATTCCGTGCTCATCGGTAGGCAAAGGGTCTAATCCATTAATTTTGATTTCAAATACCTGCCTTAAATATTCTAAAAGGGTAATATTAATCTGTGCATCTT
>JAEZKI010000518.1 GCA_023415525.1 Bacillota bacterium
AAGGATTTCGATCTCATGTTTGAATTAGAGTACAGCTATGATGAAACACCACCCTATGTCAATAAGATTCGATTCTTTGGAGATACCTTAGTAAATGGAGTAATGAATGGGCAGGATATCAAGCTCATTAAGAAAAGGTTAAATGAAGAGTTGTTCACAGAATATAACTTTATAGTAACAGAAGAAGATGCCGAAATGTTTGGTCTAGCGGGTAGTGACATAGGCGTAGGAGAAGAGGTTTATAGCATTAAGGCCTTATTTGAAAAATCCTATGTAAGAGCTTATTCCAAGTCAGCAGATGGAGAAATTATTTATTATGAAATAGGAGGAATATAGAGTGAGACGATTACTAGCAAGTTTACTTATAATCACCTTTATTTTTTCTAGTTCCAATTGTTTGGCTGCTTCAAGGAACCTAACCATTGATGAAGTGAGAAAGCTTTCTCAGGAAAACAGCGAGGGCCTACAATCTGTTATTATAGATAAGATTAAAAAAGAGATTGAGTTAAAGCAGGCTTATGATGGCATTCGCGATATACGTAAAAAAGAGAGCACAGTACGTTTTTCACTTCTTTTCAATATTAAGTTCCCTGAAAAGCATGGGATGCCAAAAGAGATTGAACTGATTATGAAGGTACCCACTATCCAAAATGAGATAACCGTATTGGATAAACAAAAACCCTATGAGAAATTAAAGTCAACTTCTGAAGCAGAAATAGCTTATTACAAGGTTTTATTAGCAGAACATAATCGCGACTATTTTACAAGTCGTATAGAAGATTCCACTCAGGTTCTTAAAGAGGTAAAAGCAAGGGTTCAACTGGGCAAAGGCAAAAAGGAAGATCAAGAATATGTGGAAAATCAATTAAAAGGTTTTGAAAAAGATAGGGAGAAGGCTATTCTTGCTCTAGATAATGCGAAGCAAAAGCTTGGCAAATTAATAGGTAAAGATGTACGAGTAGGCTACAGCTTTGAGGAATATCTGCCAGAGCTATCCCTTACAAGGAATCAACTTCCAGCGGTAATCGCATATGCTAAGGCCAATGACTTTGAGCTTTTTGAGACCATCCAAAAGAGGAAGCTAGCAGAAAGAGAAGTAGAAGAATTATTGAGTATTTATAAAGGAAAGTATGGAGGTTATATCTCATCTATTGAGAATTATATTCGTTCAAGAGAAGGGAAGACCATAGACTATGAGACCTTTATTCAGTCCTATAACTATACCCTCTATAAAATAGATAGCCCTTGGTATGGTAACTATGTTATTAACTTGCTGTTCTTTAAAATCCGTATTCCAAAAGAATGGTTCAAAGGTGAATATGATGGGACGCGTTATATGGAAGACCAAAAATATGCACTTTTTGTTGCTTTAGTAGATCGGGATAAGGCACGTAAAGAAGAAAAACAAGCTATAGAAAAGCTAGAGCAAACCATAAAGGATGGGTATAGCAATCTGAAGGAAATGGAAAGTGCCTTAAAAGAGACAAGAAGCAATTTAGAAAATGCAGAGATTAACTATACGAAAGCAAGGCAAAAAAATAAGATGGGACTCCTTGATTTTAGTAGTCTAGAGTCAACAAGAGATAATCTTTACGCTCAGCAACAAAGCCTTTATGAAATGCAAATAGATTATGCTCAGTCTTTAAGCACTTTTGACAAAACCACGAGTGGCTATATTACCAAGCTTTTAACAGGTGGTGAAAGTGAGACAGGAGAATATGAAGCAGGTAACAGCTTTATAGAGGATGCAACCTGGTATATTAAAAACACGATTACCGAGTACAATTTTGTCTTTGGTGTGAATATTCCAAGTGAGTATGGAGTAGATGCTTATCAGCTTTACTATGGTGAGAACCCTGTAGGTGGCAAGATAAAAATAGAGGATACCCTTATTCATGAACCACTTACTTATAATGATTCAACAGTCATGAACTTAAAGTTTTATAAAGGTGAAGAGCTTAGGTATGTAGCCACCATGGAAGGTGACCAATATGAGGGAACTTTAAATCTTCAAAAATTGGAAGGTGGTCAGAAGTCTGGAGAACAAAAGGAAGTAGGTGTCATTGGTAAATGGCAGCTAAGTGACCTAGATGCCTTAAGAAAAGAATTTGGATTTGAGCTAACAGAGCCTTATGATTATGATAGCTATACCTTACTCTATCAAAATAATGAGATTGGTAAAGCAGATAAGGGCAAAAAAGTTAAAAGCTTAGGACTTTATTTTAGTGAAATAGAACAAATAGAATGTATCCTTGAAAAGGGCGGTAACAAAGTGACCACGATTTATTTCCAAAAAAGCTTGGCGAGTGATGGAAATGTGATTTCTAGAAAGTAGGTGAAAGAGGAATGAAGGGCTTTAAGTGGCTAACTAGTTTATTAGCAATATGCCTCCTAAGTACAAGTGCCTTAGCAGAAGTAAGGCCAAAAGCAAGTGAATTTCCGGACAAGTGTATCATTTTGGGAACCCATGTTATTTTCTTAGACGCCCTGAATAGTGAGGTACTGACAGCAGCATTGGCTAGTGCCAAGACTTCAGGACAAGAGGGGATTTATTTTAAGTCTGATATTAATAAAGGGGTGTGGTATGACATTAGTGACAGTGATGACATTTCACAGATTTCCATTACGACAGATAATGTTGTATCCAATCAGATTATTGACGGCTTACAGCTTACCCACTATACCAAGAGCAATGGACAGACCGTGGATTTTATGACAGGTCAAGTAGTAAATGCAGCTTTTATTGATGACTTAACCAATCCTAGGAATATGCCAGAGCTAGATGAATTGGAGACAGAATTAGAGATACAAAAGGGGCTCTATGATAATCAAGGGACAAAGACAGATAAGGATAAAGATAAAAAAGAGATTTATAAGCAAAAGGTAGATAGTATTACAAAAGTTCTGTCCCTTATTGAAGGGCAAGCCGTTACAGATGCCAATACTCAACTTATAAAAATAGAGGCATTTATTGGGGATTTAAGGAGCAAGGGTGAAGCAGCAGAAAAGATTGAAGTAGCTGTTCAAGAGAAAAACAAAATAACCCAAGGGAAGGATGCATTTTGTTATCAAACCGTGCTAGATCGCATCAATGCAGAAAATCAAAAGCTAGATTATACAGATTGCAGTGACCTTATTGAGAAGTATGCTACAGCAGCTACGGCTATTCAAGGCGTATTAACCCAAACAGGGACGACAAGTGATACCCAAGAGGGACAGGAGAAGTCGCCGATTGAAAAATTAACAGATAAGTATTCGGATAAACTAAAAGGGGATGTGGATAGTGGGAATAATGCTGGAGCAGAAGATGCTTTATCAAGGCTATATGCCTTACAATGCATCCAAAATCGAGATAGCAATGTAAGTGCTGAAGATTTAACTGTTCAGAAGGCTGTACTAGATGAGTTAATCAGTCTAACGGAAGCTCAAGTAAATGATTCTATAGGAGATATAGTAGGAAGTGAGTATGAAGAGGCACGTAAGAGAGGGGAGAATGCAGCTTTTCTAAATCAGTTAAAAGATAGTGCCCTCAATGATGTTCTAGCTAATCTAAGCAATTTGCAGACCTTGGTGGAATATAAAAATTCTCTTACAGAGGATCATGCAGCGCAATTAGCTCATTTGGAAAAGGTA
>JAEZKI010000065.1 GCA_023415525.1 Bacillota bacterium
ATCAAGTTGTCCCGGGTTCGATTCCCGGGTGGCTCATCACAAAAAGTCCCATATCTAATGTTTTTACATTAGATATGGGACTTTTTATAATTTATTGAGCTAGATAAGGTAAGAATAGAAGTTTATAATTAAATGGTAAAGGGATAATTAATAGGAATAAGTAGAAGAGTAGGAGAGATTAAGAGTGAATAATTTTCTTACAGAACAAGATATAAAAAAGATGAAAGACGAAATAGAATATCGTAAGGTAGTTGTGCGTAAGCAACGTAATGAAGAAGTTAAAGAGGCAAGAGCTCATGGGGACTTGAGCGAGAACTATGAATATAAAGCAGCTAAGAGAGAAAGAGGCCGAAACGAGGGACGTATTAAGTATTTAGAGCGAATGATAAAAACCGCTACTATTATAACAGATAATACTTCTAAAGAAGAAGTTGGACTAGGGAAGATTGTTACTATATATTTTATAGAAGATGATTTTGAGGTAGAATATAAGATTGTAACGACTATGGAAACAGATGCTCTTAATAATAAGATAAGCATAGAATCCCCATTAGGTAAAGAAATTTACAAGAAGAAAATAGGAGATGAAGTAAAAATAGCTTCACCTGATGGAGAATACACCGTAAGGATAAAAAACATATTTATAGAAAGTGAGGACTAGCATTAGATAATATGAACCTATACTATACCGTAAATGAGTAAAAAAATTATAAAGCGTATAATGTCCCACTATTTAGAATATAATAAACTAAATTTCTAAAGGGGGATATTATATAATGGAAAATTTAGAATATAACATACTTAAGAGGGCTTATAATAATGCCAGAGAGTTAGAGAGAGCCACTCAGTTTTTAGATACTAAGGGTATAGATAGAAGTGCCTTTAAAAGAGATCCTGATAGATATAGAGATATTATTAAGCAATATAGTATACAGTGTATTAATCAAGGTATATTTCAGGAAAGTAGAGAAATATTAGATATGGAATTTAATAGGTTATGTGATTATCAGCGATTTAATAGTCAGCATTTAGTGGATGATTTTTATGATAAGGCTAAAGATATTATATTAGCATCTATAGAAGAGTAATAAAAAGATATAATAGGCTTAGTATTTATAATGATAAAGAGTGTTGTAAGTGACATTTTTTAACATTATAATACTAGGCTTTTTTAGTCTTAAGAGTATTTTATTTGAATAACCTTAAGAATTCATGTAAACTGAAGTAAGAACAAAATTTAGGATAATTAAGAGGGTTAATAAGTGAATACGCCTTTATATAATATATTGATAAAATATAGTGATGAAAAAATAGCATTTCATATGCCAGGCCATAAATTTGGAAGGGCTATAGCTCTTAATGAAATTAATTTGGCTCTTTTAGACAACACAGAAGTTGATGGCTTAGATAATTTATATGAAGCTGAAGGAATTATTAAAGAAGCTAGTATACTTATGGCGGAGTTTTATGGAGCAAAGGAAACTATATTCTTAACAAATGGTTCTACAGTAGGAATCTTAACAAGTATTTTAACGGTATGTCACCCAGGAGACAAGATACTTGTGGCAAGAAATAGTCATCATAGTGTTTGGAGTGGACTTATACTTTCAGGAGCAGTACCTATTTATATTAATCCTAAATATAAGGCAGATGAGGATTTATTAGGAGAAATAAGTTTAACGGATATAAAAGAAGCTGTTGAAAGATATCCAGATTTGAAAGCTGTTATACTTGTGAGTCCTACTTATGAGGGGATTGTATCTGATATTAAGGGCATTGCTGATTATTTACATCAGGAGAATAAAATTCTAATTGTAGATGAAGCTCATGGGGCACATTTTATATTGGGAGATGAATTTCCTGTAAGTAGTGTGAAATTAGGTGCAGATATAGTCATTAATAGCTTGCATAAAACTTTACCTTCATTAACTCAAAGTGCTTTATTGCATATTTGTTCAGAAAGGATAGAGTATAGGAAAGTCATAGGGACACTTCGAATGGTTCAAACGAGTAGTCCATCTTATATGATGATGGGAATTATGGATTATATGAGAGGCTATATTTTAGAAAATAGAGAATGTATCCTATACAGCTATGCTAAACAACTAATAGAAATGAGAGAATCACTGAAGCAGCTTCAACACCTTAAGTTGATAGATTTTCCAGGTGAAAGCTATGATAGGAGTAAGATCATTATTTCTACAAAGGAAACCCCTATAGATGGACATGAATTAGCCAAATGGTTAGATAGGGATTATAATATAGTTGTTGAAGCGGCATTAAATACATATATTATTTTAATGTCGACTTTAGCAGATGATCAGTTTACTCTTAATAAGCTAAAGGATGCCCTAGTGGAGATAGATAATAAATTACTAACATGTACACCCAGGGAGGTTATGAGTAATAGCTTTCTAGAAAATAATATAGTTAAAGGAATGAGTCCTAGGGAAGTCTTTTATGCAAAAAAGAAATGGTGTAATATAAAGGACTGCTTAAATAAAAGAATAGCTCGTCATGTCATGCTCTATCCACCTGGGATACCTATTATCTGTCTTGGAGAGAGGCTAACGACTGAAACTATTCACTATATAGAGAACTTACAAGAAAAGTTACAAGGTATAAAAAGGGAAAATGGAACCATACAAGTAGAAGTATTAGCAGGGATATATAGATAAGATAATTTATCAATAAAGGTAGTTAAGTATATTAGGATGACTATAATTAAAAACAATGGAGGCACTAATGATAGGAAAGCTTATTACAATAGAGAGTGGTTCTGATGCAAGTGGTAAGGCTACTCAGACAAAAAAGTTATATGAACGCTTAGAACAAGAAGGATATAAAGTACGAAAAGTAGAATATCCTAATTATGCATCTGAATCTTCAGCATTAGTTAAAATGTATTTAAATGGAGAATTTGGGAAAAACGCCGAGGATGTAGATGCTTATGTGGCATCCACCTTTTTTGCAGCAGATCGCTATGCTTCTTATAAAACAGAATGGGAAGAATTCTATAAAATGGGTGGGATTATATTAGCTGACAGGTATACAACATCTAATATGGTTCATCAAGCATGTAAAATTCAGGATGCTTTAGAACGCCAAAAGTTTCTAGAGTGGTTATGGCAGTATGAATTTGAAATGTATAAGTTACCCGTACCAGATGGTGTTATGTTCTTAGATGTTCCGATAGGTTTTAGTATAGAATTAATGAGGGATAGAGAGAATAAATTTACTGGGGATAAGAAAAAAGATATTCATGAAAGTAATATAGAGTATTTAACACAGTCTTATAATAATGCATTAGAAGTAGCCAATAAATATAGTTGGCAGAAAATCAGATGCACCCAAGAAGGAAAATTAAGATCCATTGAAGAGATTCATGAAGAAATTTATAGTAAAGTATTAGCATTGATTGGACAGTTATGATTACTTGAATAACAAAACTTAAATAATTAGATTTAATTAGATGATACGACTTAATTAAACGATAATACCTCATTAAATAACAAGACTTAATTAATAGTAAGGGTTCCTTAATAAACAGTTTATCTCTAAATACTAAGAAATATTTAATGTGTATAGAGAAGTTAGAGCCATTAGCAGTATAAAAAACAAAATAAATGTCGATATATTAAGTAGTGGAAGAGTATGTATGAAAAAGCAATGGATATTGCAATGCTATATAGAATAATTTAAAATAAAGTTAATGAGAGGCATATAAATAGGAAGTAAATTAGGGGAGCGGATAAAATGGCCAATATACAAGTTAGCAATATACAGATGCCTACTTTAAAAGAATTACCTGGAGTAACGGAAGCAAAAATAGACAAAGGCTTTAAATTTGTTTTACTGGGACAGATTGAAGAGAGTGAACTTCAAGATAAACTTAAAGAGATGGTACAACAAATCACAGAGCAAGGTGCTAAGATTGCAGAACATATGGATATTAGAGACTTAAAGGTGTATAGAGGTCTAATTTCTAACTTTATGAATGAAGTAGTTGTAAATTCTCATAAATTTTCACGAGAAAATTTCCTTGATAGAAGAGGAAGGCATCGTGTTTATGGCATCGTACGTGTGGTTAATGAAAAATTAGATGAACTAGCCCAAGAACTTCTTAAAACGGAAAAGAATCAAATGGATATTTTAGACCGAATAGGAGAAGTACAAGGGTTACTTCTAGATATAGTGACTTAAAAGAGACTGTTGCAAGACATTCTAAACGACACTATCTAGTAAATATCCGTTGAAATGGATAACTAGGTAAGAGTGAAGGATTGCAACAGTCTTTTTTGGAAGTAAAATAGAGTTAAGGTCTTAAAGTAAACACTTAACTATGAAGAAGGAGAAGGAATGAAAGCATTTCAAAATATTATAGGTAATGAGGATGTAAAGGCATATTTCAAGAAAGTAATAGAAAAAGATAAATTGTCCCATAGCTATATTTTTGAAGGGCCTTATGGAGTAGGTAAAAATACTTTTGCAGTAACACTAGCTAAATTACTTTTATGTGAGGCAAAGGAAGGCGATAAGCCCTGCAATGCCTGTAAATCATGTTATATGATAGATTCTGGGACACATCCTGATTTAATTTCTATAGAAAAAGACACAAGGGTAACTAAAATCGAAACAATTAGAAGTAATATGGTTAAGGAGATGGATATTAAACCCTATCAATCGGATTATAAAATAATCATAGTAAAATCTGCTGATACCATTACTGTTGAAGGACAAAATGCAATGCTGAAGACTATAGAAGAACCTCCTAAATATGGCATTATTATTTTAGTATGTGAGAATGCCTCTAGGATGTTGCCTACTATTAAGTCAAGGTGTATAACCGTAAGATTTAACCCCCTTAGTCAGGAGGAGCTAGGTACTTATTTATCAGGACAACCTATTAGTGAAAGTAAAAAGAAAATCCTCATGAATTTAGCAGAAGGTAGCATAGGAAAAGCAAAGGACATTTTAAAAGATGAAGGCGTCTTTGAACTTCGAGCCAAGGCTATAAAATATTTAGAGCGTTTAGATAAATCAGATTTGATAGGGTTATATGATTTAGTAAAAGAAATAACGGATCAAAAAGAAGAAATAGAGAGACTTTTAGAGTACTGGTTATATTGGTATAGAGATATTGCGCTTTTAAAGGTAACTCAAACAGAGGCGTTATATTATAGTGATTACCAACAACAGTTATTGGACAGAGCCTCTATATTAACGTATAATAAAGTTAGTCAAAGTATTGACTGTATTATAAAAGCATTAACAGATATTAGACAGAATATATATGGTACGTTTGTTATAGAGAATTTATTACTAAAGTTAAAGGAGAGGAAAAAATGATAACGGTTATAGGCATACGCTTTAGGCGTGCTGGTAAGATATATTACTTTGATCCTGAGGAAACTCAGTATGAGCAAGGGCAACATGCTATAGTAGAAACAGCAAGAGGAGTAGAATATGGAGAAGTTGTTATTCCTAATAAAGAAATAGAGGATAAAGAGGTTGTACAACCGCTTAAAAAAGTTATTCGCCCAGCTTCTAAAGAAGATGATGCAATCTATGAGCAAAACAAAGCAAAAGAAAAAGAGGCATTTGCTATTTGCAAAGAGAAGATTATTAAACATGGTTTAGACATGAAGCTCATTGATGTAGAGTATACTTTTGATAATAATAAAGTTCTTTTTTATTTTACTTCTTATGAGCGTGTAGATTTTAGAGAGTTGGTTAAAGAACTAGCCTCCATCTTTAAAACCCGTATTGAGTTACGACAGATTGGTGTAAGAGATGAAACAAAGATATGTGGAGGTATGGGTATTTGTGGACGTAACCTATGCTGCAACAGCTTTTTAGGAGATTTCCAACCTGTGTCTATTAAGATGGCTAAAGAACAAAGTCTTTCTTTAAATCCTATTAAAATATCAGGGATTTGTGGGAGATTGATGTGTTGCTTAAAATATGAACAAGATTGTTATGTAGAGATAAGAGACCGTCTACCTGAAGTAGGGGACACAGTTATTACTCCCGAGGGTAAAGGGGAAGTCTTATCTGTTAATCTCTTAAGAGAACAGATTAAGGTAGCTGTAAAGAAAAAGGATAAAGATGAGAAAGAGGCTATCATTTATTCGAGTAAAGATATTAAAATCATGGGAAGAAAGAAGAAATGTTGCCGTGAGGAGAGCGTAGATGACGAATACAAAGGATTTGACTTTAGTTCGCTCGAATGAGAGACTTGATGATTTAGAAAGGAATGGATATTTGCTCATACAAAATCCCGAAGTATTTTGCTTCGGGATTGATGCTATTCTGCTAGCTCATTTTGCTAAGGTAGCAAGTGATAAGCAAAAGATATTAGATATAGGTACAGGCACAGGGATTATACCGATTATCATGCATGCCAGTTATCAGAAAGGTAATTATACAGGGATTGATATTCAACCCGAAATGGTTGAGATGGCTAATCGTTCTGTATTACTAAATGGAATACAAGATAGTGTGCATATGCTACATGTAGACATTAAGGAATATAAGAAACACTTTAAAAGCTGTGAATTTGATATAATTACAAGCAATCCACCTTATATGAAGGGAGACGTTGGATTAAAAAATGACCATCCCTCTAAGAATATAGCAAGACATGAAATGACATGTACCTTGGAAGATATTATTAAGGCAAGTAGTGATCTACTAAAATATAATGGTAAGCTTTACATGATTCATCGTCCTTTAAGATTAGTGGAGATTTTAATGACGATGAAAAAGTATAATCTAGAGCCTAAAAGGTTGAGGTTTATTCATCCTAAAATAAATAAGGAACCCAATATGGTTCTCATTGAGGCTGTTAAAAATGCTAAACCAGAGATGCGTGTACAGCCACCATTAGTGATTTATAAAGAGGATGGCTCTTATACAGATGAAATATATGAGATATACGGTAAGAAAAAGAAGGAGTAAAACAGATGAGTGAATATGGTGTTTTAACCCTATGTGCAACCCCCATTGGTAATCTAGAAGATATAACCTATCGTGCAGTACGATTATTAAAGGAAGCAGACTTTATTGCAGCAGAAGATACGAGGCATACTAAAAAGCTATTAAATCACTTAGAGATTCATACCCGATTAATAAGTTATCATGAGCACAATAAAATAGAAAAGGGTGTTGAACTCATTGGCCTTTTGAAAGAAGGGAAAAATATTGTATTAGTAACGGATGCAGGAACACCAGGAATATCTGACCCAGGAGAAGATTTAGTGAGGTTAGCCATTGAAGAAGGGATCACAGTAACCGCTGCACCTGGAGCTGTAGCAGGTATAACAGCACTTATTATTTCAGGCCAATCTACAAGACGATTTGTTTTTGAAGGCTTTTTACCTTCTAATAAGAAAGAAAAAGTAGAAGTTCTCAATCGTTTAAAGGAGGAAACCCGTACAGTTATTATGTATGAAGCACCTCACCGATTAATAAAGACACTACAGAGCTTATTTGAAGCTTTAGGGGATAGAGGAATAACGATTACTAAAGAGCTGACAAAGAAGCATGAAATGGTTTTTAAGACCACGTTAGAAGGGGCTTTAGAGCGATATAAGGAAGAAGAACCCCGAGGAGAGTATGTACTTATCCTACAAGGAAAAG
Source organism: Bacillota bacterium (assembly GCA_023415525.1). Taxonomy (GTDB): domain Bacteria; phylum Bacillota; class Clostridia; order Lachnospirales; family Cellulosilyticaceae; genus Sporanaerobium. The sequence continues at coordinate 7,642 of JAEZKI010000065.1, forward strand.
ACATAGAAGAGCTTCAACGGGAAGCCCAACAAGAATGGACGAATATGTCTGTGGAAGAGCATATGCAACACTATGTAGGACAAGGAATAGATGAAAAATTAGCTATGAAACTAGTGGCTAAAGATAGAGGGGTAAGTAAAAGAGAGATTTATGCCTATTTACACCAATAATAAAAGACTGCATAGACTTGCTTTTATCTAAGTATAAATAATAAGCCGAAGAGCTTATTATTTTATAAGGATAAGAAGCTTGTTTATAGCAGTCTTTTTATAAGTAAAGGACAACGTGGTTAATCTCAAAGCTTGTATGGGGAGGAGGTTAGAAGAAGACAATAAACTCACTTCCTTCACCTAGATTGCTATTAACGAAAATCTTGGCATTATGAGCGTTACAAATTTCTTTGGCAATTGCTAGCCCTAATCCTGTTCCACCAGCATTTTTAGTGCGGGCTGTATCAGCTCTATAAAATCGTTCGAAAAGAGAATTAAGGTGCTCATTAGCAATACCTATACCTGTATCTTTGACAGAAAGAGTTGTAGATTGAAAGGTCTGTACACAGGAAATAGTAATCATTCCACCTTCAGGCGTATACTTTATAGCATTATCCAAAAGAATGCGTAAGAGTTCTTTGATAAGATGAGCATCAGCATGAATGATAATATTGGGTTCTATACGAGCAATCAGTTCATGCTCATCATCAATAAAGCCTATTTCTTTAAGGGTTTGTTGAGCCAGTTCAGAAAGATTGATATTTGTTTTATCAATTTTTAAAGTTTTTTTATCGCTACGTGCTAGGAAGAGGAGTTTTTCTACAAGGTCCTTCATACTAGTTGTTTCATCCTTGATAGACTGGATACTTTCAGTAAGGACAGCAGGGTCCTTGGCACCCCACCTGTCTAGTAAATCAGCATAACCTTGAATAACAGCAATAGGAGTACGCAACTCGTGAGAAGCATCAGAGACAAATTGTTGCTGGTGTTCTACGAAGTTTTCTAGGCGATCCATCATGGCATTAAAGGTGATGGCCAGATCTTTAAGTTCATCTTTAGCCCCAGTTGTATCGAGACGCGCTTTAATCTCATGACCACTTATTTTTTGAACGGTAGTGGTCATATTTTTGAGGGGCTCTAACATTTTAGTTACTAAGACTTTTCCAAAAGATAAAAAGAGACTAAGGGATATACTAAGTAATAAAATAAGAATAATAAAAAAAGTTTGCTTAGGTGTAAAAGAAGAAAGTGTAGGATGTTTGAGGTAGTAGGCAAAAAGTGCAGCACCTAAGCAAAGCGTAAGTGAAGCCAATGTAACGTAAAGTAGTCCGTAAATAAAATTTAGCTTAAAGGTAATAGAAAAACGAATTTTTCTAAAGATAAAGCCAATAAAGGTACTTATACTTAAGACTATATAATTTAACAGGGCAAAGGTGACACGAAAAATAAAGGTAATAGCAAAGAAAAATGCTTTAAAAAACTTCTTAATTTTAATTAACATCTTTTATTTGATACCCCATTCCTCTAACAGTATGAATGATTTTGGTCTGAAACGTTTGATCAAGCTTGTTTCTTAAATATCGAATATAGACATCTACTACATTGGTATCCCCTATATAATCATATCCCCATACCTTTTCTAAGATATTATCTCTACTAAGTACTAGGTTTTTATTAAGCATCAGGTAATGGAGAAGTTCAAATTCTCTTTTAGTAAGTAATACAGGAATATGGTCATAGCTGACCTCAAATTTTTCGGGACAGATGCTGAGTTTACCACAGGTCAGTTGAGAGTAAGGAGTAGGAGCAGCACCTTTAGTTTTGAGTTTAAAAATAACACGAATACGTGCCAAGAGTTCTTCAATAGCAAAAGGCTTTGTCATGTAATCTTGAGCGCCTAAATCAAGTCCCATTACTTTATCCATAACGTCATCTTTCGCTGTAAGCATGATGACAGGAACATCAGAAGTTTGGCGAATTCTCCTTAGGACCTCCATACCGTTTAGAGAAGGGAGCATAACATCCAAAATAATTAAGTCATAGGAAATTTGTAGAGCTTTATTTAAACCTTCCCGTCCATCGTGAGAAATGTCTACTTCGTAGCCCTCGTGTTGTAATTCAAGTTGTAGAAAACGGGCTATTTTTATTTCATCTTCAATAATTAATAGAGATTGGCTCATAAAGACCTCCTAATGAGATGAGTAAATTCAATTTAAAAGCATAGTTCTAACTAACAACTTTTAATAAGGAGAGGACAAGTAGATAGGATGTGGCTAAAAAGTTGTAAAGATAGAGGCTGTATATAAAATTAATTATAGCATAACAATAAAGTGGGCAAACGTCCACTTTTAGATAAAAGTATGTCTTTTCTAGCCTATAATAAAGGCTACTTTAAAATAAAAGTTTTGAACTTTATATTTTAAAGTAGCCTTTTGAAATCTATTTATTAATATTATTAAGTGTAGAATTAATCTTTTCAGCTACTTCGTTATCCCCTTTAATCTGAACTTTTACGCCAAATACAATAGCAATAAGAATTGTAACAAGAGAAACGTGAAGCGTACAGATGATTAGGATAAGAGCAACAGAAAGAGGAACATCTACGAAGGTATGTCCTTTTTTACTTAAGATGAAGCGTGTATTATTAAGTTTGTCCACAAAAGAAGTGACCTTTTGAGTAGGTGTAGGTTCTGGTTTTGGAGCACTTTTTATTTTTGCATTTTTTTCGAGGTAACGAAGAGCTTCCACCACGTCTCCATTGGTATTTTCTAAAGCTTCTTTAGCTTCTGCATAAGTTACATTAGCTCTTTCCATAATTAAATCGATTTGTTCAATAGTAATTGTTCCCATAATAATCTCCTTTGATTTCTTTTTATTTGATACTATGAGTATATTCCATCTCTATTAAAAGGAAATAAGTAGATTATTAGAATTTAATGAGAAAAAGATAAGAAATTTCTAATTTATATTTTCTTAAAGCTATCGAAAAGTGGGGCTGAAAAAAGGTCAGAATCTTCATCTGTTTCAATAACACATTCATCTTGGTCACCCCAGTAGAATAACACCTTATCTCCAGCAATCAGGCCTAAATCCAAGTGAAAGTTAGGCTTCATCGTTAGAATAAGCTCCTTTACTTCATCTGTAAGGGAAGCAATAATCATGGTAAAGCCTTCTTTTTCTTCTAGGGTTTCTTCTAAGGAAGTGAGTTCTTCTTGATTTTCTACGATATGAGTAGCACTTAAGAATTGGGATTTAAAAGAAGCTACCTCGTTAGAACAAGTGTTGGGGAAATAAATATTAATTTTATCACAAATAGTAAAGAGGTAGTTTAAAATCTGTTTTAAATCTACAGTAGCTATTTGAGATAGTTTGGCATAACGTCTCATTAAGTCATAGACTCCTATCTTTAGTAGTTAATTTTATAAATTTATTATACCCAATAAATATAGGACTATCAATGAGAGAATATATTTAGTTAAATTTAGAATAGGTGTTTTTAAGGACTTCAATGCTGGAGGCTAAGTTTTGAGACATTTGATTAATCGTATTGGCAGATTGGGTTTGAGTAGCACTTTCAGCAGAAACCTCTTCCGTAACACTAACAGCTTGTTCAATGATAATTGAAATATCATTAATAGCTTGTAAAGTAGCATCTTTTTCTTGAATAATGGTTTGAAGGAGTTCCGTAACCTTTTGCATATCAGAGGTGACATCTTCCATCTTAAACATAATAGTATTAAAGGTTTCAGTAGCTTTTGTAGCAATAGGAAGCTGGCTCTCGATAGATGAAACAGTTTTTTCCATACTAGAGAGGGTAATTTCTTTTTTTGTGTAGATTTTATCTAAAGTATTAGAAATAGTAGAGATAGCTTCGAGTGTTTGATAAGAAAGCTTACGAATTTCATCAGCAACAACAGAAAAGCCTTTGCCATTTGCTCCTGCTTTGGCTGCTTCTATAGCTGCATTGAGGGAAAGTAAAGAGGTTTGATCGTTAATGCCATGAACAATATCGAGTATCTTGCGGATACTATTGATTTCATTCCCCAGGTCTGTAACATGCTCATTAACCCCTTGGCTAATATCAATGGTATGGTGCGCACTAGTCACTAATGTAGAAAGTTCACCTTTTGTAGTTTCACTTAGTGTAAAGGTTTCTCTAGAAGTGGTATAGACAGTATGAATCATAGAAGTAATCGTATTAATGTTAGAAGAAAGATGGGTAATAAGAGAATTAGCTTCTTCTATCTGTGCATTTTGTTCTTGAGAACCGCGAGTAATGTTTTGGATAGCAGTTTCTACATCGTAGGCAGAATTCAATGTATTCTCTGCAGCATGTGTAAGTGCTTGAGTACCTACTTCTACAGATTGAGTAACTTGTTTAGCATCTGCAATCAAATTCTTAAGGGTATTAGTCATTTCGTTAAAGCCATGGACAAGCAATTGAATTTCTTTATTAGGGATTTTAATGTTCTTGGTTTCAGGAAAATCTAAATCACCTTCACTCACTCTGGTCATATAACTACAGATTCTAACAATAGGCTTAGAAATAGATCTTGCAAATTGAATACAGAACAGAATAAGGATAATGATAATAACGATAGAGATGATTAATATATAGGATAACAAGGAATAAAAATCTTTCATTAGGACAGACAGAGGAGCGTTAATAAAGGCAGTCCAACCATTGGGACAGTGGGCATAACTAATTAGACTATTGTTTTGAAGGAAAGTACCAGAAGGTGCCTCATTTGTGGCAATTAAGTCTAAACTGGCTTGATGTGCTGCAGAAAAGAGGGCTTTATCATCCAGTTCCTTATCGCTAAATATGACTTTTTGAGTATTATCCAATAAGACGATAGAAATCTCCTCATTGATACTGGTTACTTGAAGGATTTCATTGTAGTAAGTACCATTGATACAAAAAATAATATAAGAGGAAGAATCGGCATTTCCAATAGGGCGTATAACATAAGTACTAGATATACCCGGTTCATCAATATAGAGCCATGTATTTTGGTCACGAGGAGTGTTTTTAATAGCTTCGTAATAGGTAGATTTATAGAATTCAGGAGAAGAGAAGTAAGCTTTGAGGTTTTTAAGGTTAGAGGTGATATTTTTGGTGGAGTTAATGTTATATTCAAG
>JAEZKI010000006.1 GCA_023415525.1 Bacillota bacterium
GACCAATAAGGTAGGAAATGAATATCCTTACTATGTGGAAGTCTCTAACGAAGAATTAAAGAATATGGAAACACTTCAAGGGCAAAGACAAGATAAGGTGAAGGAGCTAGAGACACTGACCTCTCAATTAGGAACCCTAGAAAAAGAAGTGGAGAATATGAAAACGGAGTTAGGTTATGAACAAAATCGCAAGGATTTAGTGGAGCTTGTCCAAAGACGTCAGGAACTAGCTAAAAAATTAGATGAAAAAGTAGTTGAGATAAAAACATTATTTGGCATAGGAGCAATAAATTTACCAGAGTAAGAAGGGGAGAATAAAATGTTATCTAGTGAAGAATTTGAAAAGAAATGCGAACTTTGTAAGGCTATGTTTATAAAGCCACTTCAATTAATAGAGGACATTGGTGAGAGGACAGAAATTGATTTTGTACAAATCGCTCTAACCACTCTATTAGGAATAGCTATTGGGCTCATTACTTCTGGAGCAAGTGGATTAGGAAGCCTAATAGGTGTTCCAATTGGTATTTTTCTAGGAGGAGCTATTTTGCTTTTGATTAGCTTAATAGCTGGAGGGCATACGGATTATGTACACCTCGTTAATTTTGCGTCTTATTTAGCCTTACTAGGCGTACTGGCGAGTTTGTTTCATAGGGTACCTTTTGTTTCACGAGGAGCAGAGCTTTTGGCCAGTTTATATGGCATTTATCTGGTTTATATTGGGCTTCCCATTTTAGTAGAAGCCAAAAAAGAAGTGATGAAGATTATAGCTATTGTTCTTGTTGTTTTTTCGGGTTTTGGCTTTATTGTTCATTTTGTGTGGAAGTTAGGTTGGGCATTTCTAAGATTTATTTTATGATAAATACCTTAAGGTGTGTTTAATAGAAAATAAGAAGGCTACAGGCCTTAGTTAAGCAATAGACTTGCTGGCTAAGATCTGTAGCCTTTTGTTAATAAGAAGGTTATTTTACTTTTTGCTTTGTACTTAATTTGGCTCTAAAAAGCAAATGAAAGAGGGCATTCCCATTAAAGGGAATAAGGGGGTAGAGATAAGGTTCACCCGTAAAGGTTTTAGTAAAGAAAAGGAAACCAAGGTCAATAAGAAGGGCGATAATAAAACCAATAGTTCCCCATAATCCTGTAAAGAGGAGTAAAAGAAGACGACAAAATTTAAAAGCATAGCTTAGTTCTAAACTAGGCTGTGTAAAGCTAGAAAGGGCTACCACTGCCATATAAAGAATGGTATGTGGAATAAACCAACCTGTTTTTACAGCAAAGTCCCCTAATATGAGTCCACCAATAATGGATAAGGAAGTTCCCAGGGCATCAGGGGTATTAAGAGAGGCTAGCTTTAGGCCATCTACAGCAAATTCTAGTATAAGAAATTGAATAAATATAGGAATGGTATAAGTCGCCTCGGGTAACAAGAAATAAAAGTGAGGTGAAAACCATTGACTGTTGTCAGTGAACAAAACAAATAAAGGTGTGAGAAATAAGTTGGTAAGAAAAACAAGGTAGCGAACCAGGCGAAGATAGTTTCCTGTTAAGACAGGGAGATAGTAATCATCTACAGATTGCATAAAGTCAAAGATATTAGTGGGTAAGATAAGGGCGGTAGGGGTATTATCCACTAATAGAATGACTTTTCCTTCCATGATATGTGCTGCAGTGACATCAGGTCTTTCGGTATAGCGAACCTTGGGAAAGGGATTAAACCAGGATTTAGAATGAACTGCTTCTACAAGGCTTTGATCACCCATAGTGAGGGCATCTACTTGTAAGTGATTAATAGCTTCTTTTACGAGTTTAAGGGTTTTTTTATCCACTTTATTACGCATATAGCCAATAACTACATCTGTCCGAGATATTTTCCCTATATTGTGCATCTCAAAGGTGAGGTGAGGGTCTCTAATGCGCCTACGAATAAGAGCTGTATTAGAAACAAGGGTTTCTACAAACCCATCATGAGAACCTCGAAGAACTTTTTCTTTGGCAGGTTCTTCTGTACTGCGGGCTACATAAGTACGAAAGTCAAGAACCAGAGCTTGATTAAAATGAGGGGCTAGAAGAAGGGTTTGGCCAGATAAGACAGCAGTAATAAGATGCTGGATATCCTCTTCAAAAGAGACTTCTATAGAACTAATGGCTTTTTGAGCTAGTTCTTCAGCACAGGTAATGGTTTTAAAATCTTCTTCCTTGAGGTTGTACATATCTCGGCGTACATATTCAAGGACACTATCTTTTACGAAGCCATCTAAATAGTAGAGGTAAAAGGTTGTATTATGAACGGTTATAATACGCTCTAAAATGTCAAAGCTTTCGCCTACATGAAGGCTGGTTTTAAGCTTGAGTAAGTTATCTTGTAGGTCATGGGTTAGTTTCATATTGCACCACCATACGTTAATGTAAAGAAATAAAAGATGATAATAATTATAACTAGAATGTGCAAAATTGTAAAAAATATACTTTAACTACATTTTGTGATAAAAATCAAAAAGACTATAGGGTTTCTTAAAGGGGTATGCTATACTACTTATAACGTGTTAAAAATCAACTAGTGAAGGTGACAAAATGAATGAGAACGAGCTATTTATGGAGGAGGCACTTCGAGAGGCCCAAAAAGCCTATGCGTTAGATGAAACACCTATTGGAGCAGTAATAGTTTATGATGGGAAGATTATTGGCAGGGGATATAATCGAAGAAATACAGATAAAAATGCATTAGCCCATGCTGAGATTTTGGCAATTCATGAGGCTTGTCAGACAATAGGGGATTGGCGATTAGAGGAGTGTACCATTTATATTACATTAGAGCCTTGTCCTATGTGTGCAGGTGCTATTGTACAAGCACGTATCCCGAAAGTAGTATTTGGAGCCAAAAGTCCCAAAGCGGGCTTTGGAGGTTCTGTTCTTAATATTTTGCAGCTGGATGAGCTCAATCATCAATGTGAGATAGTAGAAGGAGTAAGTGGAGAGAAAGCAAGCCACTTAATAAAAAGCTACTTTAAAGAGATGAGAGAAAAAACACAAAAATAAAAGGTGGAGGAAACAAAATGGCAACATATCCAAGACA
>JAEZKI010000116.1 GCA_023415525.1 Bacillota bacterium
CAGTAAAGGCACTAGGTATTGGGGCAAGGCTGTTTACTGCTTCAGAGCATTTTGAAATGGAACCCATTAAAGAAGAGCTTCCTTTTGACATTAAGGCAGATATCATAGAAATTAGCGAAGAAAACTATGGTATCTGGTATATCGATTTATGGGAAGATCCAGAAAAATATATAGGTAAGAAGGTAAAGGTAAGCGGCCTTTTCTTTAAAGAACCAAGAGATCCAAAGGATCGTTTTAGCTTTGGACGTTTTGCAATGCCTTGCTGTGCTGAAGATGTGGCTTTTATGGGACTTTATTGTCACAGTGTGGGAAAACCTCGTTTTAATAATAAGGATAGTATAGAGCTTTTTGCAGAAATACATTGGGAGGAAGCGCCAGTATATGAAGGGAAAGGTCCTATTCTCTATGTAAAAACAATAGCAGCTGCTAAAAAGGACCAAACAGATATGGTAGCTTTCGGATAGATTATTCCCTAGCCCTTTCAGACAAATTCATACTTTTTTCTTTTTTTTATTATAATTTAATCCTATCTTCATATTAACTTAACAATAGTATGATATATTAGGAATAGTGACAAATAAAGAAGAAAGGAGAATAATATGAAAGAGGAAGAAATACAAGAAGTTATCGATGAATGTCTTCAACTAGTAGAATGAAAAATACACCCTGGCAGATATAAACCAAGGTGTATTTTTTTTGTACAAATTTGTATTATTAATAAAAATCATTGCGAAATTTGATGATAAATGCTATTTTATCTTGTAGGATAGTGTATGTTCTACACTTTCACTACTTCGCGAGCCAATACGTGTTTTATGGACACTATTGTTCTATAAGACTATAATAGGACAGATGAAAGGACAGGAGATCATGACACAGGATATGACCAAGGAAAATCCTTGGCGACTCATTTTATTATTTTCTATCCCATTATTAATAGGCAACATATTTCAACAGCTTTATAGCATGGTGGATACTATTATTGTGGGGCGTTTTGTAAGTGTAGAGGCATTGGCAGCCGTAGGTGCTACTGGTGCTATTAATTTTTTAGTACTAGGCTTCGTCATGGGCATATCCAGTGGCTTTGCAGTTATTACCTCTCAAAAATTTGGAGCAGGAGATGAAGCAGGTGTTCGAAAATCTGTAGCAACCTCCATTTTACTTTGCATCCTAACCACTGTACTTGTTACAGCATTAAGTTTATTAACAGTAGACCCCCTATTAAAACTTATGAATACCCCTGATAATATTTTTCAAGATGCAAAGGTGTATATTACCATTATTTATGCGGGTATTGGTGCCACCATGTATTACAATATGATTGCCAGTATTTTAAGAGCCTTAGGAGATAGTAAGACGCCTCTTTATTTTTTACTTCTTTCTTCAGGCTTAAATATTGTATTGGATTTGGTTTTTATTATTAACTTTAAGATGGGTGTAGGTGGGGCAGCATATGCCACTGTTATTTCTCAATTAGTGGCAGCTATACTATGTACTTGCTATACAGCCAAACGCTATAAGATTCTTAAGCTTAAGAAAGAAGACTTTAAATGGGATGGTTCTTTTGCCCTTTCTCATTTAAAGGTAGGATTACCAATGGCCTTGCAATTTTCTGTGACTGCTATTGGTGTTATGGTTTTACAAGGAGCACTTAATAAGTTTGGCTCCAATGTCATTGCTGCCTTTACAGCAGCAAATAAAGTGGAGATGCTAGTGACGCAGCCCTTTGGTGCATTAGGAGTGACTATGGCTACCTATTGTGGACAAAACTTAGGGGCAGGCCGATTAGATCGTATTAAAAAAGGAGCAGGTATTGCGAGTATTATTACGATTATAGCAGCTGCCTTAGCGGCTTTAATTAATATTTATGTAGGAGAGAGTTTTACAAAGCTCTTTATTAGTCATGCAGGAGAAGAGGTCTTATATTACGCCAAGCATTATTTGTATGTGGTTGCTGGCTTTTATCCTATTTTAGGCTTACTTTTTATTTTTAGAAATGCACTGCAAGGAATGGGAGAGGCACTGGTTCCTATGCTAGGGGGATTAGGAGAACTAATTGCTCGGTTTATTGTAGCTATGACCCTGCCAGGAGTTATTGGCTATACAGGTATTTGTCTTGCTTCACCTATGGCATGGGTTGCGGCTGCCATACCTTTAGTATGGCGTTATCTCTATGTCATGCATAAGGCAAAGATAAAGAGGTCATGTGAAGGAGCGGCTTAACACAAAGGTCTACTATGAAAGAGATGGATGTACTTCTAAGGGCTGGAGGATTTAACTCTAGCTTATAGAAGCCCCATTAGATTTCATAGGGACCTTTTTTTATAGCTTTGTATAATATAGCTTTGTATAAAAAGAATAAATTAATAATTCTAACTTGACACAAATTGAAACGTATGATTATATATTCATATGAGATATATTTAAAACAGTATAAAATAATAGAAATGAGATAAGGGGTGGATTTATATGAGTAATATTTTATTTTTCATAAGTTCAATTGTGATTTTAGCTCTATTTTATACAGTTTATATTGCCAAGATGCTGAAGCAGAGGCAGAAGGGAATTCGAACCAATCAAATAGCAATAGGGAAAAAGGCCAAAGGAGTTATGATTGTTGAAGCCTTATTAGGGGCTACCTCCTATGGGATTATTGTGATGCAGCTAGTAAGTATTTTATTAAGCCTATCCTATTTACCAGCTGATGTTAGGTTTACAGGGGTGCTTTTAGGCTTGATTGGGGATATTATTTTTGGAATTTCAGTCTATACCATGAGAGACAGTTGGCGTGCAGGAATACCTGAAAAGGATGAGACTAAAATGGTTATAGAGGGCATCTATGGTTATAGCAGAAACCCAGCTTTTCTAGGCTTTTATTTCATGTATCTAGGAATCCTACTCATGTATTTTAACTGGTATTTACTGATTGTGACGGTGCTTACCATCATTGTCTTCCATCTCCAAATATTGCAAGAGGAAAAATATTTAGAGACTAAGCATGGAGAAGAATATAGAACCTATAAGAAAACAGTGTTTAGATATTTAGGGAGGACAAAGGGATGAATGCTGCACTGATTTATAAGTTTATGTCCAAGCTGTATGACCTTTTGGACATTGTTTACTTTTGTGATGAGGAAGCAAGCCCACGAAAAGCTGTTTATGAAGCTGTTAATGAAAAGGATTGTATCTTAGACTTATGTACAGGAACAGCAACCAATGCTATTAAAATAGCAAAGGGAAAGCCAGGTGTTAAGCTGATAGCAGTTGACCGTTCTAAAGAGATGCTAAAGGTAGCCAGTGGCAAGCTAAAAAAGGAACACTTAAAAAATGTAAGGCTATATGCCATGGATGCCACAAAACTGAAGTTTAAAAGTAATTGCTTTGATAAGGTTCTTCTTTCATTAGTACTCCATGAGTTAGAAGATGACCTTGCAGATAAAATACTTAAGGAAGCCAGTCGAGTATTAAAAGAAGGTGGAGAACTCATAGTAATGGAATGGGAGCCTGTTAAAAAAGGATGGCGGAAATTCCTTTTCATGCCTATTCCTATGCTAGAGCCCAAAAGCTATCGTGCCTTTATAAAAAAGGACTTGCATAAGTATTTTAAAAGGTATGGCTTAGAAGTAGTGAGTATAACCCATTGTAGTTATACAAAGGTTTTAAGGATAAGGAAGTAAACCTAAAGTTGTAGTCAAAGCCTAAGCTATAGTTTATAATTTTAATATATTCAAAATGTTTAGACTATATCTAAGGGGAGATAGCATGAAAAACTATGGAGAAGAGCTACAACACATTTTAGAAGAACAAAAGCGGTGTATTGAACAGTATGAAAAATGGATGACTTCCTATAAGTCTGATGAAATGCAGCAGCAAAATGT
>JAEZKI010000127.1 GCA_023415525.1 Bacillota bacterium
CATCAGAAGCTTGCGTGATAGAAAGAGCAATACAACGTTCACCATTATAGCGACTAATGGAATCAACTGACTGCTCTTGCTCTGTAATCTGAGCAATATCTTGAAGTTGAAGAACCGCTCCATTGGCTAAAATGATAGGTGTCTGTTTGATATCCTCTATGCTTTGTAATTGAAGCTTACTACTTATTGTCAGTGATTTCTGACCATACTCAATGGTACCACCAGCTAGATTATTGTTCTCAGACATAAGGATTTGACCGATTGTTGAAAAGTCTAAGCCAAGGCCCTGTAAACGTTCTGGTTGAATCTCAATAGTAATTTCTTTTTCAAGTCCACCTGTTAAATTAACAGAAGCAACACCTTTCTGCCTTTCGATGCGAGGTTGAATGGTATCCTGAACAAAACTTTTTAATTGATAGTCATCCATGCTAGAGGAAGAAATAGTGATATCAGCAATAGGCAGGGAATTCATATCCATTTTTAAAATAGTAGAAGAGGAGGCATCACTTGGCAAGTAATCTTCTACCATACTAATTTTGTCACGTAGAGCATTAAGGGCATTATCCATATTTGTGCCATAGTTGAACTCAATCATGACGATGGATAATCCTTCAGAAGACGTAGACATAATGCCGTCAATATTTTCTACATTGGCAATAGCACCCTCTATCGTTTTAGTAACGAGACTTTCTACCTCCTCAGGACCAGCGCCTGTATAACGCGTCATAACAAGAGCATAAGGCAAATCCATTTTTGGAGTAAGAGCCATTTGCATCTTGGTAATAGAAACGACACCTAAGATAAGCACCACGAACATGACCATGAAGGTAGCGATAGGGCGCTTAATGGAAGTTTTTATAAGGTTCATTTTTATCAATCCTCTCTGTAGATTAAGGCTATTAATAGGTTTTTACAATGTTAACGGAAGTCCCATCAGAGACAAAGTCTTGTCCTGTTACAATAACCTGTTGGCCCAGTTCTACTCCCTTTGTAATTTGGATATGCGTATCATTTTGAAGGCCTGTTTCTACAGCTACCTTACGAGAAGTTTGATTGTCATCTACGATATAGACGTATTTTTCGTTACCCTCTTGAATGACAGCGTTTAATGGGACAGAAATCGTATCATTTTGGCTAGCGATTACCAGTTTTAAAGTCGCAAACATACCAGGTTTGATAGTATGATTGGGATTATCGATATAGATTTCTACGGGGTAAAGAAGGGTTTGGCTATTGGCAGCAGGAGAAATATGAGTAATAGTACCTTCAAAAGGTGTCTCTGAAGCGGCTGCAATAGTAATATAAGCCTTGGAACCTACAGCAATTTTATTGATGATATCATCTGATACATTAAAGGAGAGTTTGATTTTATCCATATTTACAAGAGTCATGGCTACACTTTGAGGTGAAATAAGTCCACCTTTAGTTACTGTACAACTACTTACGATGCCATCAATCTCTGCTTTAACTTGTGCACGGTCGAGTTGATTGGAGGCGTTCTGTACAGAGGTTTGGGCTTGATTAATAGAAGCTTGAGCTTGACTAATAGAAGCAGCAGAAGCGTTCTTAGTTTCTTCTATAATTTGTTCTTTTGTAATTCTTAGATTTTCTTTGGCTGTATCCAGCTGGAGCTTTAGCTTATTAACGTTAGAGGTCATATCATCTAGGTCTTTTTGGGAAACACTACCTGCTTCAAAAAGCTTTTGTGTATTGCTATAGTTTTTCAAAAGGTCATTATATTGAATTTCTAGGTTATCCACCGTAGATTGAAGCTGTAGAAGCTGAGTTTCTAATTTACCACCTACATTCATTTGGTAACTAGCCTCGGCGGCATTAAGACCAGACTGGGCAGCTTGTAAGCTAGCATGAGCCTGCTGAGCTTGTAGTTTTAAATCGGTATCATCAATATCAAAAAGCACATCTCCAGCTTTTACGGTATCGCCAATGTTAACATAGACATTTTTAACTGTACCGGATACTTTAGGAATAACAGCTACTTCACTATCCGATAAGGCTTTGGAAGAAATCTGTACATATTGTTCGATGGTTTCAGGAACAATATTTTGCGTTTCTACACTAATGGAAAGAGCAGGAGCTTCTGCTTCGTTTTCAGAGGTTTCCTTGTTATTACAGCCTGCTAATAGAGAAGTCAAAGTAAGAAAGGCTGTTAAGAGACAAATGGATTTCTTTATGATTGATTGTGACATTTTAATTCCTCCTAGAGAGATATGAATAAATAAAGTGAAAACACATTACATAGCCGTCCAAGGCTTTTGAATACTTGTCTTTAATTTGTTGTAGTTAACAATAAGCTGACGTAAATTATAATCCAGTTGCATTTTATTTAGGCTTGTTTTTTCATGACTTAAGCTTGTTTGAAGACCTAAGTCTACTTGTAAGGCAGAAGATTTCAGTTGTGTGTCTAAGATCTCCATCTGCATTTTTAAATGGGCAATTTGCTCTTCCAGACTGATTAAAGAAGAATAACTGGTCATAAGAGCATTTTTTAGAGAGTCTTGACTCGATTCAAGGGTATGGGATTTAGACTCAATGGCATATTTCTGCTCAAGATAGACATTCCAAGCCATAGGGGCATCGCCGTCTTTGATAATGTTATTCGCAGCAAGTGACACCATTTCCTTATCATACTGTAAATAGGTGGCAATACGGTCATCCAGGTAGCTATCAATAGTCCCAGGAGCTCTAAAGATTTCATAGTTTAAAGTTTTATCCAAGGTATAGTCTTTAGGGTCCTTAGTGGTTAAGAGTTTAAAGTAATCTTGCTGGTTATGTAACGCACTAGTTTTAGCCTCTATTTTCTCTTTGAGTTGTATGATCTCTAGCTGAGCAAGTTTATAGTTGACTTCACTTACTAAGCCTAATTCTTTTTGCAATGTTAAGTTCCTGAACTCCGTTTGCTTAATAGCAAGAGAAGCTTTTAAATGAGCGAGCTCTTCTTCACCCAGTATAAGGGTTTGATAGCGATTAGTAATATCATAAGTCACTTTATCTTGGATGATTTGACGTTGTTGCTCATTTTTAGCACGTTGCAAGTAAGAATTTTGATAAATATAGAAGGTGGTTCCTTCATTAGCCTTCATCTTTTCTTTTAAGAGTTCTGCTTCCTTAGAATTAAGGGACAGTTCATTACTATGAGTAATAGCTGCAGCTATAGCATTCTCCAAGGTTAAAACAGGCTTTGATTCTTGAGCAAAGCTGGTAAGGGATGTGGCTATAAGTGTAAAGACACAAAGTGTTGTAGCCAGACAGTTTTTAAAACGTAGTTTCATTTTTACACCTCGATTAATTATTTTTTGCATAGTAAAGAAGAGATAAGCTTATAGGAATACTCAAGCCTCTAGTAATGCGTAGAAGGAGTTGGTAGCTTATGGGTTGTCACTTCTTGTATAAATATATTGAATAATGCAACCTTACAACTATTCATCATAAAGAAAAAATGTAATTCTACTATGTAGAAAAAATAAAAATAAATAAAGAAGGAAATTCATAAAAAAAATTTATACAAAACATACTACCTTACTCTTTATTATTATAGAAAAAACAGTTATAATAAGGAAAAAGACAGCAAACAGTCTGGGGAGTACTAAAAAAATAAATTATATAAAAATAATTTATTTGAGACTCGAATTGTCAAAAAGCAGTGCAACTTGTCAAGTTTTGGCTATGTAGCGAGAAGATAAAGTGCTATAGTAAAAGAAGAAGCAAGTGGAGTAAAGTCATATTAATACCAAAGATGGAGGAATAAAAATGGAACGTTTAAACTATCAAACCTTAGAACAACTTGGAAACAAAGATTATGTTTTAAAAGATGCACCAGAGAGAGTATTACAATTTGGAGAAGGTAACTTCCTTCGTGGATTTGTAAACTACTTCATTGATGTATTAAATGAAAAAAAAGGTTTTAATAGTAAAGTAGTGGTTGTTCAACCTATTGCACAAGGTCTTGCAGATATGCTGAATGAACAAGATGGTCTTTACACCTTATACCTTCGTGGATTTGAAAAAGGAGAAAAGGTAAATGCAAGAAGATTAATCAGCTGTATTAATCGTGCCATCAATCCTTATGCTGACCCAGAAGCTTTCTTAGCAAATGCTAAAAATCCAGACCTTCGTTTTATCGTATCCAATACGACTGAAGCAGGGATTACATATGTTGCAGGTGATCAGTTAGAAGATGCTATGCCATCTAGTTTCCCAGCTAAATTAACAAAACTTATGTATGAACGTTTCAAAGTCTTTGGTACAGAAAAAGGTAAAGGGTTTGTCATCCTTTCTTGCGAGCTTATTGACAATAATGGTGCAGAACTTAAAAAATGTGTAGAAAAATATGCAGAGAGCTGGAACCTTGGAGCAGACTTCAAAGCTTGGCTAGATGCAGAAAATATATTCTGTAGTACACTTGTAGACCGTATTGTAACAGGTTACCCAAGAAATGAAGCAGCAGAGCTTTGTGAGGAAAATGGCTATGAAGATAGACTTTTAGATACAGCAGAAGTATTTGGTTTCTGGGTAATTGAAGGGCCACAAAGCCTTTATGATGAACTACCAATCCAAGGAACAGACCTCCCAATTATGATTACAGATGACCATACAC
>JAEZKI010000189.1 GCA_023415525.1 Bacillota bacterium
CGCAGCAAACACTGACGTAACAAAAGGTGAAGTTAACCATGATGGTTATAAAGATGTAGCTAAACAACTTAAAGATAAATTTGGCTTTGAATATGTAGCAATTACATTGAGAGAATCAATCTCAGCTAGTGATAACAACTGGGCAGCTATGCTTTATAATGGAGAAGATTACTTCTTCTCTAAAAAATATTCAGTACGTATTGTGGACCGTGTAGGTGGAGGAGATTCGTTTGGCGGCGGACTTATCTACAGTTTAGTAAATAACTATGCGCCACAAGCAGCAATTGAATTTGCAGTAGCAGCTTCATGTTTAAAACACACTATTGAAGGGGATTACAACCGTGTATCAGTAAGCGAAGTTCAAGCTCTCGCTGGTGGAGATGGTTCAGGTCGTGTTCAAAGATAAGCTGAAAAGCTAAACCTTCCTAAATTAAAAAGGGAGCTGTCGCACTAAGAATTAGTGCTCAGCTCCTTTTTTAGTTATTATTAATAGTCATTAGTCTCTACAAAGCTAATAGCTGTGTAATTATTTAAAAGTAAAAAATACTGATTAAAAATAAAACCACTATATGTATGGGGTAAAAAAGGTAAAATAGATGTTTTAATCCTCTTCCTTTTTGTCCGTTATATAACAACATAAGCGGTAAAGCACCTATCATCATCCATTGAGGATTCATCACAAACCAATATTCAATACTGAATTTCAAACTAGGATCCATAACATAATACCAGACAATATTTGTAGTTGTTAACATGATTGTACCTATAATATGAACTAAAATAAGTTTTTTCTTACTGTCACGACTAAAGTATAAAAGAATACCGTAAATTTCACCAATTAACAAACCTTCATTAAATATAAAGTTGCCTGTTAATGCACTTATCAACTGCTCTAGGCTATATAGATGCTCATGATTTAATATATAAATACAACTAGCAGTAGTTACTATTTGAATGGCTAGAAATCCTAGCATTAACTTGGTTCCCTTTTTCTTATCGCTACGGATATATTCAATAAGCCATATCACAACACATATACAAAATAGTTCTGCAAAGACATTATTGAGCATATAGCTATAAGGTGTTTTGCCCAGGTAATTAATGAGCACATTATTGCAAATAAAATTAATGATAGCCATAGATACACTATAGCAATACATTCTTATTAAATATTTTTTTCTGTCCCTAGTATAATAAAATCCCCATACCATGCAAAACAAAAAGAGTGAAGCTGATAGTCTTCCCACCCAATGAAACCATATTGGTATTCCGGGAATAAAAGAAGCAATATGATCAGCTAACATAGAAAAAAGTGCAACTAATTTTAATGTTGTAGTACTCATAGTATGGATATCTCTCCTAACAAATTAAATATTTTGAATATTCATATAATAGCACATTATCTTAGGGATAGCTATAATTTCATAATTTAAATTGTTATTTTTATAATTCTAGAAATTTTTATTTAAAAATAGGATTTTATAGTCTGTATTAAGTTTAATGGCAGTTGCCAGAAGTAATTTCCGGTCGATAAGTCCTATAAATTTTTTAAATAAAGTAAATGAATGATGATGACAGGGATATATAAAAATTAGTTAGAGTTCATGGGATAATATAATAAAAAATAATGTATATCCGTTATAAAATCTAAAAAAAAATAATAAATAATTGTATACATATAAAAAAATATAATATATAATTAAGTTATATTAAAGATCAATAAATTGGAGTAAATAAGGTTAGTACAATAATTTTAGGGAGGAAGTAAAAATGGCAAAGGTAATTTTGGTAGGAGAGCCCATGGCATTATTCATTGCGTCACAAGAAGGAACGTTAGATACTGTAACAGATTTCAAAAGGTCTGCAGCAGGAGCAGAGATGAATGTGGCTATAGGACTCAAACGTTTAGAGCATGATGTATGTTACATCACAAAATTAGGACAAGACCCTTTTGGAAAATATCTAAAAGATTTTTTGGATAGTGAGAAGATTAATACGGACTTAATCTGTTTTGATGACCATTTTCCAACAGCCTTCCAATTAAAGGCTAAGACTTCCAAGGGTGATCCTGATGTAGCTTATTACCGCAATGGTTCAGCAGCCTCAAATTTAAGAGTTGACGATGTAGAGGATATTGATATGAAAGGCTTTGAACACTTTCACTTAACAGGCATATTCCCAGCCTTATCCGACCGCTCAAGAGCTACCATGCTTTACTTAATTGAGAAAGCTAAAAACAATCACTTAACAACTTCCTTTGACCCTAACCTTAGACCTAGCTTGTGGAATAGTTCAGCAGATATGGTATCAACCATTAACAAGATTGCTTATCGCTGTGATACTGTACTTCCTGGAATTTCAGAGGGTAAAATCTTAACAGGCTATGAACATGAAAGAGATATTGCCAACTTCTATTTGGACAAAGGGGTAAAAACAGTAGTCATCAAATGTGGACCTAAAGGGTGTTATGTAAAGACACAGACAGAAGAGAATTATTTTGATGGTTATAAAGTTGAAAAAGTAGTTGATACAGTAGGTGCAGGAGATGGTTTTGCTGTAGGCTACATTAGTGGAATACTTGAGAAGCTTCCAACAGAAGTTTGTGCTGACCGGGCCAATGCTATTGGTGCTCTTCAAGTGATGCATGTAGGCGATAATGAAGGACTTCCAACAAGAGAGCAGCTTGCTCAGTTTATGGCACAAAAAAATAAATAATCAGTAGACGAAGGGTTTCTAATAGGACTCTTCGTTTTTTTATAGGCTGAAGGAATTGTTGTTTAAATGACAATACGGTATAGTAAGAATACTGATATCATTTAGGGGGGATAGTGTGCAACAGGAATATAGAGAGAATAGGAACGATAAGGCATATGTGAAGGATAAGAAGAAAAAGCAAAGTACGGGGAAGTTAGGTAAGTTTATAGCTGCCTTTGTTTTTATAATATGTGGGGTAATATGTGGTTATTATAGTGGAAGGGCTATAGGACGTATACATAGTGGAAGTCTGAAAGAGGGGATAATGGGTATATTTTTCTTATTTGTCTTTCTTTATGGAGGCATGTATCTTCAGATTATTATTCATGAGGCAGGGCATCTTGTGGCAGGAAAGCTAAGTGGCTATGAATTTATTTCCTTTCGTATTGGGAGATGGATGCTTGTTAGAGAAAAAGAGAAATTAAAGATTAAGCAGTTTACTATTAAAGGCACAGGGGGACAGTGCCTTATGATGCCACCAGCTTACAATGAAGGAAATTATCCCAGTAAGCTTTATAATCTAGGAGGCTTTTTGAGCAATATAATGGCAAGCAGTTTGTGCTTAGGCATCTATTTTTTAGTACCTAAGGAAATGACTTTCTCTTTATTCTTGCTTATTATGGCTCTGGTAGGTTTCGCTTCGGCCCTAGTAAATGGTCTGCCTCTCTATATAGGTGGAATCACTAATGATGGAGCCAATGTACTGTCGCTTTCTAAGGACCAAGAGGCTAATAGAGCCTTTTGGCTACAACTACAAATAAACGCTATGCTGATTAAAGGAACAAGGCTTAGAGATATGCCAAAGGAGTGGTTTGAGTTTGATAACGAGAAGGACTTAACCAACCCTATAGTATGTACCTTGGGGGTGCTTAGGGCCAATTATTTATTTGATAAAAGAGAATTTGATGAGGCTAGAAGCTTGATGGAGATGCTATTAGAAAAAGCAACAGGATTAATGGGGATTCATAAAAACGAGCTACGCTGTGACCTATTGTTTGAAAGAATTAGGATAGATAGTGATGAAAAAGAGATCAAAGAGTTGTATACGAAGGAACTTAAGAATTATATAAAGGCAACTAAGTCTTATGTTTCTAGAAGAAGACTACTCTATGCTTATGAGCTCTTGGTGAATAAAGATGAGAAGGCTGCTAAAAAACAAAGAGAAGCTTTTGAGAAGGCGGCAAAAGTTTATCCTTATACAGTAGAAATAGAAGCAGAACGTGAGCTCCTAAAAAGTATTGATGAAAAAAAGGACGAGTTAGATAAGAGAGAAATAGAATAAGAAAAAGACAAAGGGATTTAAAGAAATAGGTGGGAGAAATAAAAAAATTTCAAAAAACAGTTGCAAATTTTCAGAAAAAATAATATTATAGTTTTAATTTAATAAAACCTTTTAAACTTTTGAGGGAGAGATAAAACTAATTACGAACTTACAGAGAGCTGGGATGGTGGAAACCAGTAGGAAACGAGTTAGACAAATGGACTCCTGAGGGCGCGATGAAAAGCTATGAGCTGAGTACCTCGTGACGTAACATCTGCGTTAAGGATGAGGAATGTGATGGCATTCTGCATAAAGTGCGTATGATTTTTTGTCATACGAATCAAGGTGGTACCGTGGGCATAGACGAACTATACGCTCACCCTTGGCTATTTGGCTGAGGGTGGGCGTTTTTTATTGCCTTTTATAATAGCTTCCCTTTTGCCACTTACAGAGACATCACAAAAGAAGTAAAAATAAAGTGCCAAAAAGGAGGAAGTGAAATGCTTCATAAGAGTTTAGAAGAAGTAAAAAAGTTAGCCAAAACCTATAATAAGATTCCCGTTAGCTTAGAGCTGTATATGGATTTTCAAACTCCTATAGCTGTCCTAAGCCATATCAAAGAAAGGTATGACCGATACTTTTTGCTAGAAAGCATTGAGGGGAGCGAAGGATTTGCCAGATATACCTTTATTGGATTTAATCCTTATGGGAGCTTTTATGTGAAGGATGGGCAGAGTTTTTTTGTCACAGGGGATACCATTAGGCGGTTAGAGGGTAATCCTTTAGACCAACTCAAAGAAATGTTGAGTCAGTATAAGGCGCCTAAGGATAAGAGTTTACCACCTTTAACAGGAGGGGCAGTAGGTTACTTTGGCTATGATACAGTAAGCTATGTAGAAGAACTCGTATTTCAAAATAAAGACGAATTACAGGTAGCGCCTATAAAACTCCTATTTTTTAATGACATTATAGCCTTTGATCATCTCAAGCAGAAGCTGTTTTTAATCACGAATATCGATAGGAATGTGGCAAGTATAGA
>JAEZKI010000025.1 GCA_023415525.1 Bacillota bacterium
TTACATAAGCTACAAAAGAAATATAATGGTCTTTTTTCATTTCATGAGAAAGGGTGATATAATAGTCATCCTCCACTTCTTCTAAAACGATAGCATGTTCTTCATCTTGCTTTTGAGGCTTAAGGGCCTCAAGTTTTCTTCCACAGCAAGAAATAGTGCCTTCACCTGTACTTGTTATCACATTGCCACACGTTGGACATACATAAAATTTAATGCGTTTCATATTGCCTCCATCTCGATCATTAGGTTCTAAATCACCTACTAATATCTTTTCAATATCTACACCTAACAAAGTAGACAGTTCCCCTAACAGTGAAACATCTGGACAGCCCAAGCCTCTCTCCCATTTGGAGATGGTCTTATCACTAATACCTAGAGCATCTGCCACTTGTTTTTGTGTCATCTTTTTTTCTTTGCGTAAATCATTTAGTAGTTTACCTACTTTACTGCAGTCCATCTCACTCACCTCCTTTTTAAGAGTAACTGCTTAAGCTCTTTTTTGCAATAAACGCTCCGTAGAGTTTCCCTTCTTCATTCCTTCTTTTAAAAAACCATTGATTGAGGTTTTAATGAAAAGCACCTTATAAAGCTTTACTTCTTTTTATCTTTAGCTTTTTTTCTTTTACCAACTCCTCATGGTAAAAGTAATTCATATAGGTTAGCCCCTTTGCTTCACAATAATCTTTAATCTCAAGAGATAAATCTCTCCAATAGCTTTTATCCCCTTTTAAATAGATCTTTTCATATTCCTCACGCCATACTGGATACTTTTCGGCAATATAGTCTAGTATTTTTTTCTTATAGCCCCCTCTTAAATTTAAGTTTTCAAACCAATACTCCTCTATAAAACCTCTGCTTTTTTCAATAATCTCTTTAAAATCCGTAAGATAGGGAAACATAGGAGACATAAAGAGAATGGTATAAATACCCTCTTCATGGAGCTTCCTTAAAGTCTCCAAGCGTTCACTGATGGTACTTGCCCTATCCATATCTTGTCTAAAAACTTCATCTAAAGTATTAATAGACATAGAAACTTTAAGGTGCTTACATGCCTTTAATAAGTCTATATCTCTTAATATGAGCTTAGACTTCGTAGAGATGCCTAGTTCACAATCTATTGGAGTTAATTCCTCTAGAAGCTTCCTTGTGATCCCATACTTTTCTTCTAAAGGATTATAACAATCTGTAACCGAAGAAAGGAACACTGATTTCCCTTGGAGTTTTTTAGCATTTAGGGGCTTATTACACCTTTTAATGTCTATAAAGGTTCCCCACTCCTCACTATGACCTGTAAAACGTTTCATAAAACAAGCATAACAATATTGACAGCCATGAGGACATCCTACATAAGGATTAATGACATAGTCACTGGCTGGTAAGTTAGATTTTGTCACATAGTCTTTCACTTCAATGATTTGCTCTTTTATAACCACTCTAAAGCCTCCCTATTCACTCCTTCGTTTGCTTCCATGTTGCTAGGTTTTATCTTTTAATTTATCTCCACTAATTGTGGCTCAAAGGGAAAATCTTCTACAGATTGCTCCAAGAAATTGATTTTATATCCCCTTCCATCTTTATGAAAAAATCCCGCTTCTAACTCAATCTTTATGTAACACATGTGGGCGTCAGCTTCATTGTTATGGGCAAAGTACCAAGGTTCAAATACTTTTATTAGCTTTTCACGTATTGCCTTATTCTCCTCCTTCAAAGGGTGCCCCATATTAAAGGCCTTTCCATTAAAGGAATAAAACATATTACATAGGGCCACATTAGGATTCTTTTCAATGGCCATTACTTTGTTGGACAAGGCATAAGTCACTCCCCAAAGTGCCCCCTCTTCATAATAGGTATCGATGACTCGGATGGATGGTTTATCTTCATTAACCGTAGCTAAAGAAAATATAAAGTCCTTACCAAATAATTCGTCTAAAATAACTAAACTCTTTTCATATAAAGTCATAGTTCTTTCTCCCCACTCTCTTTTATTCATCATTGATTATTTATATTAGCTATATTGTACGCTAACTATTTTAATACAGGTATTTCTCCTTCTAATCTCTCTACTAAAGAAGGCGTATCTTGCATAATGTATTTGGCAAAATGGCGTGCTGCAAGAGGCATTGTATCCCAACTTTTCCAAGCTAGTGCCACCGTCCGTTGAAGTTCTTCTTTAATAGGGCGGATCATAAAATCCTCCTCAAAACCTTTTAAAACAAAATGATACATAATAGATACGCCTAAACCTTGTTGCACCATGGCCAGTATCGTATAATCATCGTAAACCTTATACTCGATTTTAGGAGAGATGCCTCCTTTTCGAAAAGCTTGAAGAGGCACACTATGCTCTCCTTCATCCAATAAGATAAAGGGCTCCTCTTCTAATTGAGCCAATGAAATCTCAGGATAAGGTGCCAAATCATGGTGTAAGGGAAGGATAGCCACCATTTTATCTTGATAAAGTGTCTGTACGGTTAAGCCTTTTACAGCATCTGTATTGACAAAGCCAAAGTCTACACTCCCTTCTTGCACCCACTTACTAATACTTGTATATTCTCCTTGCTTTAAAACAAAGTGAACCGTTGGGTAAAGTTCCTTAAATTTCTTCATAAGCTGTGGCAGTATATTCCGACTGACGCTGGTGAAGGTTCCAATGCGTATTGTACCATTTTCAAGTCCTTGTACCTCTTTATGCTTTTGGCGAAGGGCTTCTTCTGCACAACCAATGGCGTGCAAATAGGGATAAAACATCTCCCCATCTTTTGTCAGACTTACTCCATCCTTTCCTCGATTGATGAGGATCACTCCTAATTCCTGTTCTAAAGCTTTTACTGTTTGGCTTATGGCACTTTGAGAATAACCCAGTTGTTCACCTACTTTTGTAAAGCTCCCTTGTTCAATAATCTTGCAAAAAATTTGATAACGTGAAACCATTTCTTCTACCTCATTAGTTTTTCTTATACTTCTATAATAAATATTAATTTTTTTAATTGCAAATAAAATGTTATACTATCTCAAAAACAATTACTCAAAAGGTAGGATTCACATATGTCAGATTCTCTTTTCAATCATGTTTCTCGCTTCAATCAAACGGGTCCCCATACCTCTCCTATTCAGTTATTTAAAGAGGGTCTTCGTGATGGGACCCCCATTGGCCTAGGTTATTTTGCCGTTGCCTTTGCCTTAGGTATTACAGCCAAAAATGCTGGTTTATCTGCCTTTCAAGGCTTATTAGCCAGTGTCCTTAATAATGCTTCTGCTGGTGAATATGCTGGTATTACGTTAATTGCATCTCAGGGCACTTATTTAGAAATGGCCCTTATCACACTCATTACCAATGCTCGCTATCTCTTAATGAGTTGCGCCCTTAGTCAAAAATTTTCTCCTCATACGCCTTTCTATCATCGCCTATTAGTAGGGTTTGATGTAACGGATGAGTTATTTGGACTAGCCATTGCTCGTCCAGGCTATATACAGCCTTCTTATTTATATGGTGCCTTTTCAGTGGCCATCCCCTGTTGGGGAATAGGGACTAGCCTAGGCATCCTTGCAGGAAGTACCCTTCCTATACGTGTTGTAAGTGCACTTAGCGTAGCTCTCTATGGTATGTTTTTAGCTGTCATTATTCCTCCTGCACGCAAGAACAAAGTCGTTGCTTTACTGGTCTTATTAAGTTTCATAGCCAGCTTTGCTTCCCTTTATTGTCCTCTATTAAAAGAGCTCTCAAGTGGCACCCTTACCATCTTATTAACGGTAGTTCTTTCAGGCTTAGCTGCCATATGCTTTCCTATCCCTTTAGAAGAGGAGTTGACGCAAGATGAAAAATAATATCTATATTTATTTACTCATTATGGCCTTGGTAACTTATACCATTCGTGTTCTACCTTTAACCCTTATTCGTAAACCCATAAAAAACCGTTATATTCGCTCCTTCCTCTACTACGTGCCTTATGTCACGCTAGCAGTTATGACTTTCCCTGCCATCCTATATGCCACCCAAACGCCTCTTTCTGGCTTACTGGCTTTAGTCTTAGGTATTCTTTTGGCTTGGCTTGGTGCCAGTCTTTTTCAAATATCTGCTTCTTGCTGTCTCATCGTCTTTATACTTGAATTTATCCTTTGTCGTTAAGTCATAAAAAGAGATAGGACTAGAGAAAAACGATAGAATTTTTCTCTAGCCCTATCTCTTTTCTCATTTATATCCCTTATTTCTTTCCCTCATCCCCACTTCTAAGCCACTGACTACTTAATAAGCTTTAACATGGTGGCAATGTCTTCTGTTGCCATTTGCATCTTTGACTTTTCAATGAGAATATTGCCTCCTGTCATAATGTAAGATGGCATAACCCGAATATCTCCATAATAAAATGCATTCATACGTATTTTATAAGTAGAAAGAGAGGGGATGACATTTTTCTTTGTAACCTTTTTAGCAATTTGATTAAAGGCTTTCTTGGCTGTATCCCCCATTAGCATAATCACCTTCACATTAAGAAATAAAGAAAGCTCCTTTTCTAAATAAGGTAAACTCTTATCTATACTTCCCTTCTCAATGGTATATTGCGTTTTTGGCTCTTTCACAGCATTGGTAATGTAGATTCCCCTATTTATTATATCCCCAATACAAGTAACATTAGCTCCTGCTCCTTGGAAAAGAGATAGGGTTGTTTTCATATAGTCTGCATCTATTTCCCCATAAAAGTCTTGCTTAGGGTCAAGAGGGACCACTTCATTAATCATAATAGCCTTAATGGCTAGAGGGTCAATCTCAATTCCATTAAGATAGATGCCCTCCCTTTTACCCACCGTCTTTTCTAATTCATCCTTAATATTCATATTCTTAACCCTACTTTCTCTCGGCTAAAAAAAACACCTTCCTTGCTTCTTTAGCCATCATTTGCCATCTTATAGCTCCATTATAAACCCATAAATATGACACCACTCTGTCAAGTTTACTTTATAGTCTCACTCTTTCCTAGCATTCGCCCTATGCCATAACCCATTAAAGTTCCTAGTGCATTAAGGAGTACATCATCTACATCCATTGTTCCTGTCCCAAGTATAAATTGTAAGAACTCAATAGATAGAGATACCAATGCTCCTATTCCCACTATCCTCCATACGCTCTGTGCTTTTTTCCAGACAAGAGGAAGTAGAAAACCTAACGGTATAAACCAGATACAATTTCCGACTACATGATAAATGACAAGCCACCATTCCTTTAAAACCAGTAACCGAACAAGTTGTACCAATGGAAGTAAATTGATGCTTCTACCTTCCTCTATAAGCCGCTTTATGGAGAAACCTAACCCCAATCTTAACGCTGTAATTTGAAATAAGGCAAAGCTATAGAATAAGAATACATCTATTTCTAACTCTTTCTTCCAATCTTTTACTTTATGGTTCTTCTTGATATATTTATATACCCATCTAAAAATAATGACTATCAGTGTCATAGGAATGGCAACCTTTATAGTTGTTCCTACATAATGTAAAATACCCAGTACTGACATACTTCTCCCCCTCTTTACTCTTTATAAGGGCTACCTAAATTACCCTTATTCACCCTTTCTCCCTATCTCAAAATATAGCCTAAGACATCAACGTATTTATCTATTTTTAACATATTATGAGGATTATGACCAGTTTTTCAGAAATAATTATTTTAATTTTTCTGTTATTATCAGAAACCAAGAAACGATATTGCGCTTCTTGGCAAATATATAGGAAATTGGGGACAACTTTGAGGAAAAAAACTAAAGTATCTTGTGCTCTTCTATTTCATTGTCTTCTATGCCTTTAGGTACTGTTCCCTTTCCTAGCTTATAGCGATAGGGCTCTGGAATCTCCAGTAGGTTATCTAAGTCCTCAAAAAACTGAATCGTTTGATGAGAGGTCATGCTCTCCTTGACAGGTGCTTCAAAATAAGGAATCTGTATCCCTTGCTCTCTTAACATTTCATCTAATACTTCTGTCATGACTCCATATAATGAAGCCCTTGTACCTACTTCTGCTTTTTCATCCTCCATCATCGATTCCGTCTTATATTTGTTCTGTTTATGCTTTCCCCAATAAATACTACAATTAGGGCTTCCTTGTATGCCTATATAACATAGTGGTGTATTGGCATTATTCCTTAATTCACAAACCATATCCACATAACTTTCTAAACTCTTCTTGCAATGCTTTCTAAAAAAAACGTTATCATATTGCTGCCTTCCCTGAGGATTACGCCAATAGCCCATAGCGGTAAACTCTGGACAAGGAAGTTGAATAATAGAAATATGCTTACTTAAAAAATAAGCAGTAATCTCTTCGGCAACTTGATAACGCCTTCCTAATAAATGGACTCTTGTAGAGGGATTAAGTAAACAGTGAGATACTATAATAAAATAACGCTTTTTGACCATATCGAGTTCCTCTTCTTTACTATTTTGTATCTTTATTATTTGTAACTCCTGCAACACTACACCCATAAAATTTTACCATCCTAAATGAAAGTGCATCTACTAAAAATATGAAGTCGTGAGATAAAAAAAGAACCCCCCCTTCAATGTCTAAAGAGGGGCCATGCACAATCTTTATTGATCCTTTTATTCTGTTGTAACATTCCCAGTTTCGTCTATCTTATAGAGAGCAAATACTGTACCTAGACTTGCTGGGTCTTTCTCCATAACCTCACCGTTAAATACAACTCTGGCATGTTCATCAGCAACAAAATCTGGACATCCGTCAGCAGACACAACCTCCGTTGAAACTATAACATTCGCACCAACTGATATACCACTATTACCACTATCGGTGATTTCTACAAGAAGATAATTAGCGTTGACTTCTTTTACTTTGCCAGTGAAATAACTTTGTCCTTTTTCGTTATTACAACCAACCGATACAAATACACAAATCAATGCTAAAACTACTGCGATTAACTTTTTCATAATATTTATCCTCCCTTGAAGGCTTTCTGATTAGTTAATTTTTAAGGCATTTGCTTTATAATAGCCATAATGAGCTGTAAAAACCCATTGGCATCTATCAAAAAGTGGCTTTAAGGACTGAATGGTATGCTTTGCCTCACTAGAATGCATAGAATAAGGATGAACAGCTAGCTTCTCCTCTGATACTTTAAAAGCATCCCCTGTAAACAAGTATTGGTCATCTAATAAATAGAGGGTTGACCCTAGTGTATGTCCTGGTGCCTCGATACATTCAATGATATGTCCCCCTCGTTCTAATTTTTCCCCATCTTTAACCAAGGTAAGTCTTTCTTTATCGATTCCCTCTGGCAACGTATTCCCACTAATAAAACTTCGCTTGGCATCTCCCGTTATCAAAGGCATTTCTTCTGTACTCAATATAATTTGGGCATTTTTAAACAAATTAAGAGCCCCCACATGGTCATAATCTGTATGGGTTAACAAAACTGTATTCACTTTATTGGGATCAATACCTCATTCACTTAATGTCTTTTCAACTGTCCCATAATCTGACCCAGCATCAATCAAAATGTAGCCTTCCTCTGTTTCTATAAAAAAAGATTACTAATATGATCTTTAATAGCTATTATTTGCGTATCCATTATCCTTCCTGTTTCTGTAGGCTTCATAGAAAACATAGGATACATAGGTATAAGAGTCACTCCTATTACTCCCACTATAATAAAGGCAATAACGACTAATATGGGCTTTAACCTCTTCTTTGATTTCATATTCTACTCCTTTATGTATAATTACTTTCACTCAAAATTTTTATTTTTCTTCTCTCTCCTTAAATGCTTCATTTTCTATATAATGTACTTGCTGTTAATTTATTCTCATCTATACCAATGAGTACGAGTTCATCTTTTATATCCTCAAAGTAGGGTGCAACCTGATAAAAATAGTTTACCGCTGATCAATGTATAAATCCTTCCTAATCTTTTTTATTCACCTGATTTTTAAAAGGTAGTTTCCTCTAATTTTAGAACCTCCTGGAGATGGGCAAAAAAATTGCTAATATGTCTACCATCTACCAACGCATGGTTACACAAAATAGATACAGGAAGGACTGTTTTACCTTCTTTTTGATCATACTTTCCCCAAGTTATTCTTGGATTACTATCTGCTGGAAATGGGGTAGGTTGTATAAGAGCTGAATAGGAAAGCCAAGGTAATGAAGATATAAAAAACAAACCTAACGAATCACTTCCTTCTTCCTTTAGGTCTCCTTGATCTTTGACTACTTCTTGCTTTTCTTTAGCATAGCTTATGAAAGCTTCAAGAGGTTTATGACAATCAAGGGCACAATAACAATAAGTTCCATCTTCTTTTGCAACTGTATGAGAGGTTCCACAATTTTCATACTCCAAAATGCCCTTTTTATAAATTCTTTGTCTCAGTTCAGGAATTTCATTAGCTGCCTTTGCCACACACCACAAGAAAGTTAAGAAAAATGGATATTTTTTCTCCTTTATATGAAAGATAAAATCTGTTATGTCTACATCAGTAGTAATCCCCACATAGGGATAGGCCATCCCTTTAAAATAATTAAAATGTTGTATTCTCTTATAACTTTCTAAATCTAATACTTTTGCATTTCTAAGCATTCTAATACTCCTTATCTTAAGTTTACTTATATCCCATAAATTACTTCACTCTGCTAAACATAGGGTGATTGGGATTAAACTGAACCAAATCCCATAGGTTACCATATAAATCTTCAAAAACAGCTACTATCCCATAGTCTTGTTCTTGGGGTTCTCTTACAAATTCTATACCTAACGCTTTCATTTCATTAAAATCTCGCCAGAAATCGTCAGTCCCTAAAAACAAAAAGACTCTCCCACCTGCTTGATTGCCAATAAACGGCTCTTGCTCTTGTTTTGAGGCTCTTGCTAAAAGAATGGTAGTACCATTAGACCCTGGAGGGGATACCACTACCCATCTTTTATCTTGCTCTGGCTGATAAGTATCTTCTACTAATGTAAAGTGCAATTTCTTTGTATAAAAATCAATGGCCTGATCATAGTCCTCTACGACTAAGGCAATATGTACAAT
>JAEZKI010000276.1 GCA_023415525.1 Bacillota bacterium
GTATACAACCGTATCATTAGGGATTTATGTCATTAGTAGAGAGCTATTGATCAAGCTTTTAGAAGAATTAGAAGCAGACGGTCGATACAGTATTGTCAACGATATCATTATTCGTTATAGAAAAAAACTAAAAATTTATGGTTATATGTTTGAAGACTATTGGAAGAGTATTCGTGATATTAATGAGTTCTATCAGTTGAATATGGACTTCTTAACGCCACAAGTTAGAAAACTTTTCTTTAATACCTATCCTTATATTTCTACCAAAGCAAAGGATGAACCACCTGCTAAGTTTAATTCTCAAGTGCACGCTAATAATAGCATTATTAGTGGAGGGGATATTATTAATGGTAAAATAGAAAATTCCGTTCTTTTTAGAAAGGTATTTGTAGGAGAAGGTAGTGTTATTAAGGATTCCATTATTATGGAAGGTGCTACAATAGGCAAAGGCTGCGTTATTGAAAATGCTATACTGGATAAACAAGTATTTGTATCAGATGGTCAACATGTAGTAGGGACAAAAGATAAAATTATTTTGTTGGAAAAACGAAATATTGTATAAATAGACTAACCAGAAACATACTAATATGTACATTTAATTGAAAAAATTACTTCTAAATGTAAAAAAAGTAAAAAAATATTGACTATTCTTTTCAAGTATCATATAATTCAAATAATAAGGCCACTATTAATAGGAGAGCCATCAAGGCACTAGTTAATAACAGGAGGGGTTTTTGCTAATGGAAATTACAGATATTAGGGTTAGAAAAATCAATAAGGATGGAAAAATGAAAGCAGTCGTTTCTGTTACTTTTGATAACGAATTTGTTGTACACGACATTAAAGTTATAGAAGGGGACAAAGGTCGCTTTATCGCTATGCCTAGTAGAAAGACTTTAGATGGGGAATTTAGAGATATCGCTCATCCTATTAATTCAGAAACAAGAGATCGCATTCAAAACCAAGTTCTTGAGAAGTATGAAATGGTGTTGCTTTCAGATGAAGTAGCAGTTATTTCAGATGAGGAATATGCAGAGATAGAAGAATAAGAAAAAGTAACTTAGGTGTTTCTTTATATAGAAGCACCTTTTTATTGTTGCATAAATAGCTATAAAGTGAGAGAATAACTAAGGATAGTAAGTTGAAAGGAAGATTAGAGATGAAAACAAAAGCATTAATACTTGCTGCTGGACAAGGCACACGTATGAAATCTGAACAGTCTAAAGTGCTTCATAAAGTTTTTGATAAAGCTTTAGTCGAATATCCGATTTTGGCAGCTAAACAAGTGGGTGCTACAGAAACATGTATCATCGTAGGTCATAAAGCAGAAGATGTAAAGAAAGCACTTGGTGATTGCGTGAGCTATGCCCTTCAACAAGAGCAATTAGGGACGGGACATGCGGTAATGCAAGCTTTAGATTTTATAGGTGATGAGGGAGAAGTACTCATTCTTTATGGTGATACCCCTCTTATTACTGGAGCTACCCTAGAAAAAATGCTCACTTTCCATCGCCAGAATAACAATGCTGTAACAGTTTTATCAGCAGAAGTAGATAATCCACAAGGTTATGGCCGTATTGTAAGAAATAGTACGTCCCAGTTTGTTAAGATTGTAGAGCAGAAGGATGCTACGGAAGAAGAAAGCCTTATCAAGGAAATCAATGGTGGTATGTATGTCTTTGAAGCTAAACTCTTAAAGCTTGCTCTATCTAAACTAACGAATAACAATGTACAAAAAGAATATTATCTTACAGATACTTTAGAGATTCTTTTAAAAGAAGGCTATAAGGTAGATGCAGTTATTGCAGATGAAATGGAAGACATTTTAGGCGTTAATTCAAGAGAGCAGTTAGCTGAAGTAACGGAGTTAATGAAAGAGAGAATCAATACGAAACATATGCAACAGGGTGTAACCCTTGTGGATCCTTCGAGTACCTATATTGGTATAGAAGTAGAGATTGGGAAAGATACAGTAATAGAGCCAGGCTGTATAATAGAAGGCAAGACAGTAATTGGTGAAGGGTGCCGTATTGGTTATCATTCTAAGATCAGTAATACTGTACTTAAATCAGGGGTTGAAGTAGACATTAGTGTTATTACTGATAGCTTTGTAGATGAAGGAACCCATGTAGGGCCATTTGCCTATATTAGACCTCATTCACATGTGGGCAAAAACACTAAAGTAGGGGATTTTGTAGAAATCAAAAATTCTACTATAGGAGATGGAACAAAAATATCTCACCTCACTTATATTGGGGATGCAGATGTAGGTGAAAAAGTGAATTTTGGCTGTGGAACAGTTGTTGTCAATTATGATGGAGAAAAGAAGCACCGTACGGTTATAAAGGACAATGCTTTTATTGGTTGTAATACCAATCTTGTTTCACCTGTAGTAATAGAAGAAGGAGCTTACACAGCAGCAGGTTCTACTATAACCAAGACAGTGCCTAAGGATAGCTTAGGTATTGCTAGAGCAAGACAAGAAAATAAACAAGACTGGGTAACT
>JAEZKI010000282.1 GCA_023415525.1 Bacillota bacterium
GTGACAGGGCGGCGTGCTAACCAACTGTACCACTGGGCCAAAATTTTTAAGCAGGGGCAGCAGGACTTGAACCCACGACATTCGGTTTTGGAGACCGACGTTCTACCAACTGAACTATGCCCCTATAGTTTTTCAAAGAAAACTCCCCGAATAGGGTTCGAACCTACGACCCTCCGGTTAACAGCCGGATGCTCTGCCGCTGAGCTATCGAGGAATGCAAATGTATTATAGCAAAGTCCCAGACTCATGTCAATAGTTATCATTTCTATTTTTTACCTGTCCATCTTTCTGGCATATATCTGTCCATTCTTAATATACATATATAAAAACCAAGGGAGGGCTATGATGTTACATACTGTTATGTGTTTAAAATCCTGTGAACAAGAGGACCTTATTTATAAGGCTATTTATAAGACGACTATACCGCTTACTATTATTCGTGAATTAACACTTATCGAAAAAAGAGATTGGATTCTCTTTAGGGATTCCCCCTATCCTATGTTTGGGCATTTTATCTATCACAATTTACATCGTTATCCTCAATTAAAAAACTATATCACCAAGGAATCCTGCCATTTTGAGTTTATCTATGAATTTATTACTGATCAA
This sequence comes from Bacillota bacterium, assembly GCA_023415525.1. Lineage (GTDB taxonomy): Bacteria > Bacillota > Clostridia > Lachnospirales > Cellulosilyticaceae > Sporanaerobium. Next base: position 610 of record JAEZKI010000282.1, read on the forward strand.
GCCTCATTAGAAGCTATCTTATGTTATGCACATGGCAAACGTATCTCTTTACAAAACTATAAAACCAGTGTTCATAGAAAACCTTATCATGAACGCTGGTTAATAGTTGATGCCCCTACACACCATACACTTATTTTCTTTGATTTTGATTTTCTTGCTACCTCTACAAGTCCTAATAATTATTTAAACTTCTCGTAAGCTTTTTTAAGGTCTGCCACACTTTTAATAAGTTCACCCGTCATTTCCTTGATGCGTTCAGAATGTGCAGTTTGCTCTTCACTTTCTGAAGCAACTTCCTCTGAAATACTAGCAGCTTGTTCAACTATTTGAGAAGCTTCCCTCATTTGTTTTTCTACTTGTCTTTTTTGCTCATTTACTTCTTTTAATAGAAGGGTTGTTCGATCAATTTGCTCATCAATCGTTTGCATTTGTCCATCAATCGCTGTGAAAATATCTCTGGTAGATGTAGCTACAGGTACTTGTTCTTTAAAAACTCCTTCTGCTTTGGCTAACTGCTTTAAGGTTTCTTCTTTTTGAAGATGAATATCCTTTACTATCCCAGCTATTTCTTCTGTTGCTACCTGAATTTGATTGGATAATTTTCTAACTTCTTTAGCTACTACATCAAACCCTCTCCCCGCTTCTCCTGCTCGTGCTGCTTCTATATTAGCATTTAAGGCAAGAAGATTAGTTTGCTCATTAATTTCAATAATAGTACCAACAACATGGTCAATCTTATTCGCCTTATCCCCTAAAATGTTAACATGGGTACTAATAACCTGACTCATTTCAACGGTCTCTTCCGTTTGCTCACATAACTTATCTACTTTAGATTTTGTCTCACTACTCATGTTCATGGTTTGCTTAGAGGCTTCTCGAATATCCTTTACTTTGTGATCCACATCATTAATATGTTTGGCTAACTCTTCAATGATATGTAAGGATGAAGTAATTTGATCACGTTGTTCCTCTGCACCCACCGCTAAGCTTTCTATAGCAGATTCTACGCCTTTGGCAGATTCAGCTGTATTAGTCGCTACCAGCTGAAGTGTATTTGAGTTTTCTTCCACCATAGTTGTTACATTCCGTGCATCTAGAATAAGCTGTTTTATCGTATGAATCATATTGATAAAACCAACCACTAAAGTTTGTGTTTCTTCATTAGAGATTTTTATCATTTTCTCAATTTTTTCGCCTACATTCAAATCACCCTTTTCTATGTCACCCATTAAGTAAGATAATTTACGCAAAGGGGTTGTTACCTTATTACTAAAATAAACACTTACTACAACACAGACCACAACAAATAAACTAATAATCATGCCCATTGCAACCCATGCTTTTTGTATATCCTTCATAAGCACTTCTAAAGGGGCATATATCATAGCCCTCCAACCATTTTCTAAAATGGCAAAACTAATAAGAGCTTCCTCTGATGTCCAAGTATCTACGACCTTATTGTCACTCTGAATCTTATCATAAGCCTTTTCCTGTTCAACATCTAATATGGCGTGAGCTGCTTCATTATTATTTGCAACACGATGCCCTTCTCCATCTACTAATCCTACTAAGATTTCAGCTTCAATGCTTGCTTGTTCAATAGTATGCGTGAAAGAATCATTTTTAAGTAAAGCGATCACAATTCGGGAGTCATTATTAGGAGTAAGTTTGCAACCTACATAAGTCCTTGTAACATCCTCCTCATCTTGGAGCCACGCAAAATCATTATAGCCTGCATTTTTGGCCATCTCATAGAAATATCCTTGCTTAAAGTCCTCTTTAATTTTTATATCTCCCTTATGTGATTTATAAGTCACCTTGCCATCTGTCAGAAGATATATATCCTCAATAATATCTTGACTGGCAATGAGATTATTGAGCTTATTATCTACGGAGCTCATCAGTTCAAATTTTTCTTCTGCACTTAATTTGTCATATAAGGTATTTAATTTTACAAAATCTCTATCTTTAATCACGGCTGTTAAAATGCTTTCTGTTGCCTTAAAATCTTCTTGCAACTTACTTTGCATCTGTTCCATGATCTTTTGCGAATATTTAGCCAAAGTAATCTCCGTTGATTGATTAACTGCTAGAATACTCACTCCACTAATAACCAAGCAGGGTATTAAACTTACCAAGAGTAAAATAATTACCATCTGAGTCTTCAGTGGCGCTTTTTTTCTTTCACTTTTATGAAAAGTATCTTTTTTAAGGCCTCTCTTATTTTTTTTCATAGTATTCCCTCCCCCTAATGCACTCTTTCGTGCAAAATCCTATATATTATGATAACATATAGTTAGAAATATAGGAATACTTTAGTAAAAATCTACATATAGTTTATCTTTAATATAAATATATTTTATATTTTTAATATTTTTAAAAAAATATATAGGCTTATGTTGTATCCTAAAATTACCTCTCTTTAGAATATAGAACAACATAAGCCTACATTATTTTTATAAGTTTTCTACTATACCATCTTTTATAAGTAATAAAAATACCTTATAGATATGATCTCCAATACGTTCCATATGATTTAGAATATCTACAAATACTACACCTGTCTCTACATCACAAAGACCATTTTCTAAACGTATAATATGATTATTAACACCTACCTCATAGAGATAATCCGCTTTTTCCTCTAAAGCTACTATCTGAGATATTTTAGACAAGTCTCTACTTTCTACACTTGTAATCGTCACATTAATCATTTCAATAAGTACATTTTGAAGCTCCTTAATATCTGCCATAGACTCTTCACTAAAAGTAAGATGTTTGTTAATCTTTGTCTCTATGTATATCGTATAATCCATGGTATGATCGCCTGCTCTTTCAATGTTATTAATACAATTGATAAAGCTTGGGATCATAAAAGAGTATTTATCGATTAATTCTTCCTTTGAAATCTCTACAATATAGGAGGTCAATTCACGCTGTAAGATATTTAATCGATCCTCATTTTTACGCACTTCATCGAGTAATTGAACTCGACCACTGTAAAATGCCTCCATCGTTCGATTAATCATTTCTCTTACTAATTTTAGGCCTGTTACGCTTTCTGTTAGAACGCCTCTAAAAGCAGCCACAGGCGTCTTAATTAAAAGCTTATCTAAAGGTTTATAAACATCTTCTGACTTATCCCGAATAACTGTCTCTAAAAATCGCACATAGTACTTATTAATAGGTAAAAATAACACCGCACTCAAAACATTAAATACCGTATGGGAGTTAGCTATTTGAAGGGAAATATTATTCGAACCATTAAAAGTTACTGTAACCCACTCTATAATCTGAATAAATGGTCCAATAAACAAACCACATATAACTACTCCGAAAATATTATAAAGAGTATGTGCCCAAGCAGTACGCCTAGCATTTATATTCCCTGATAGACTAGCTAATTGCGCTGTTATACAGGTCCCTATATTATCTCCTAGCATGATTGCAATAGCCCCTGGCAAACTAATGACCCCTGCCTGTCCCAGCATAAGAACAAGGCCTACTGTCGCACTACTACTATGTACCATAGCTGTTGCTACTGCTCCTAATAAAATTCCTATTATTGTTATAGAGGCATAGTTTTGGAAAAAATAACGAATACTTTCATTAGTTTGTATAAAAGGAACACCATCATTTAAAAGCTTTAATCCCAAAAACATGAGTCCAAAACCCATAATAGCACTGCCTATATTCTTTAAGGTATCTCTCTTAGTAAAATAAGAAATCAAAAATCCAATAGCCACAACAGGAAGAGCAATTTCTGTTAGTTTAAACTTAAAGCTAAAAGCCATCAATTGAGCAGTTACTGTGGTTCCTATATTAGCTCCATAAATAATCCCTACTGCTTGGCTTAATTTCATAAGCCCAGCATTAACGAACCCTACGGTTAAAACAGTAATAGCTGTACTGCTTTGAACTAAAACAGTGGTTGCTATTCCTATAAAAAAAGCACTCCATACATTGCCTGTTAAAATAGATAAAATACGTTGCATAAGCTTACCAGATGCCTTTTCTAGGCCATCTCCCATTTTATCTACACCATACATAAGTAGTGCTGTACCACCTAGTAAACCAAAAATAAATTCTCTCACATTTTAAGCCTCCCTATTCAGTTTCCCTTTCATCCTCTAACTAAAGTAACCTTTTTTATTATATAGTATATTAGAAAGATAATATATTAATTATTCGGAATTATAGATTTAATAAAGTTATGTGCGGTATTTATTTTTTATATAAAATGAGATGATTTTTTTTTACTATTATTTAATAATAAAGCAGTCATTATTTCTCACTTTTATAGAGAAATAATGACTGCTTTACGAATACCTTCTGTCTTCCTTATGTTTTTTTAATAGCGGAAGGGGGATTTGAACCCTCGACACCACGGGTATGAACCGTGTGCTCTAGCCAACTGAGCTATTCCGCCAAAGTGGTCGCTATAGGGCTCGAACCTATGACCCCCTGCTTGTAAGGCAGGTGCTCTCCCAGCTGAGCTAAGCGACCTTATTTT
>JAEZKI010000035.1 GCA_023415525.1 Bacillota bacterium
CCAAATCTAGTTACCTTTAGACCTGCAGATGCAAAAGAAACAGTAGCAGCATGGGAATATGCTTTAAATAGCAAGACAGAACCTGTAGCTATTGTCTTATCAAGACAAGACCTTCCTTTCTTAGAAAAGACAGGAGCAGAAGCTAAAAAAGGTGCTTATGTGGTAGCTGGTTGTGAACCAAAGGATGCGGATATCCTCTTAATGGCAACAGGTTCAGAAGTTCACCTTGTTGTTGAAGCAGTGAGGGAGTTAGCAAAAGAAGGTATTAAGGCAGCAGCTATTAGTATGGCTTCTATGGATGTTTTTGAAAACCAAAGTGAAGCTTATAAAGAAGCTGTTCTTCCAAAAAATAAAGTAAAAAGAGTAGCAGTAGAAGCAGCATCTTCTTTTGGATGGCATAAATACACTGGGCTTCAAGGGCAGGTTATTGCTATAGATACCTTTGGTGAATCTGCCCCAGCAGACCTTATATTTAAGAAGAGAGGCTTTACGGTAGAGAATGTAGTAAAGGTAGCAAAAGAAGTTTTATAAGGACTTAATAAAATTATGCAATAAATGTAGGATACTCCTGTTAGGGGTATCCTGTTTTTATTAATAAAAGTTTTTAAAGAGTGTTTAGGTGTCAATTTTTGAACACTAAATGAAATTCGCAAAAAATTACACTTAAATTGCTTTCAATTTTATAATTATATGATAAAATTGTTGTAAGTTACATTAAAAGGAATAATATATTTCAAAATTAAAATATGTTAGTAAAGGGGTAGATAAGATGGCAATTTTAGTAACAGGTGGAGCAGGTTATACAGGTTCCCATGTTTGTATTGAATTATTAAAAAGAGGATATGAGGTTATTATTGTAGATAATTTTATGACATCAACAGCTGAAACTTTAACCCATATTCGTGAAGCAAGTGGTCGTGACTTTAAGCTTTATGCCATGGACCTAGAGAATGAAGAGATTGTTAAACGTATTTTTAAAGAAAATGAGATAGAAGGGGTTATTCATTTCGCAGGAATAAAATCAACAGGAGATTATAAACGTAAACCTATTACTTACTATCATACCAACTTAACAAGTACACTTATGCTTTGTAAGGTAATGAGTAAATATGGTAGTAAAAAGATGGTGTTTAGTTCTTCAGAAGGTTTTTATGGAGATAATGGTGCAGGGACAACACTTTATGGTACCGCAAAAACAATGATTGAAAGAATCTTAAAGGAAGTGTACCTAGAGGACAAAGAGTGGGGCATTAAAATTATGCGTTACTTAACTAATGAGGCCAATATCTATACGAAACAAGATATTAAAGTAGAAGAAATGTGCAATATGTATATCAAAGCTTTTGAGGAGATTGAAGAAGGGAATTTTGATACCTATGCCATTTCTTTAGAGGATAAAAAAATTACTATGAATAAAATTAGTGACTATTCTGGCTATGGTGTAGAAAATATTTAAATAATATTTAGAGAATATATCAGAAATTTTAGGAATAGAGTGAAGTTTAAATTATATAATATAATGAATAAAAATAAATCTCTGTATTGTATTAATTATTAAGAAAATATAGGGATTTATTTTATGCAACACTGAAAATATACATTTTTATACAAAAAGAAAAATATATGGGAATATGTTTTTGAAGCATTTTGGAGCTTTTTACATAAAAATTTAACGTAACTTATATAACAAACAAACTATCCACAATTAAGCGCTAAAGTTATAACGTGTTTTCAAGTTATGCACAAAGTTATACACATTATCCACAGATAAAAAAATTATTACTTATAAATTATGTTAATACTATGGTGATAAAAATGGGGATAAAATGGATAAATAACGCATATTTTATGATACTCTAAGGATAGAAGTAAGAAGGGAGGAGACCTAGGAGGAAAAAACGCATAAAAAAGGTGTTGACTATTTATACAACACCATGTATAATAATGCATATGAATAGTTGATGTATTCAATTTAATTTAAATTATATGAAATAAATAAAAAAGGGGAGGAATAGAGATGAAAGCAAATAAATTAGTAAAAGTTTTAGCAACAATAGGAATAGGTGTTTTAAGTATGGGGTTATTAGCAGGTTGTGGAGCTAAAAAAACTGAGCAAGCAACAGAGACTGCAGCACCAGCAACTGAGAAAGCAACACCAGCAACAGAAGAAAAAGATTATATAATAATGGGGACTAACGCAGAGTTCGAGCCTTTTGAATATCGTGATGGCTCAGAAGTAGTGGGCTTTGATGTAGAGATTGCAAAGGCTGTTGCAGCTAAAATGGGTAAGGAATTAAAAATAGAGGATATGGAATTTGGATCCTTGATTGTAGCCCTTAATAATAGTCAAATCGATTTTATTGCAGCAGGTATGAGCGTGACACCTGAACGTGAACAACAAGTAGATTTTTCTGACAAATACTTTAAATCAAAACAAGTTATTATTGTTAAAGCAGATAATAATGAAATCACTACAGCAGATCACTTAGTAGGTAAAAAGGTTGGAGTGCAGTTAGGAACAACAGGTGACCTATTTGTAAGTATGACAGATGGTATAGAAGTTATTTCTTTTGATAAAGCACCTCTTGCTGTAATGGATCTTCAAGCAGGAAAAGTTGATGCAGTGGTTATCGATGCAGAGCCAGCTAAGAAACTTGTGGAAGGTCAAGCAGATATTAAGATTATTGATGCACCTTTTGTAGAAGAAGAATATGCTATTGCTGTACGTAAAGGGGATAGTGAACTTTTAACAGCTATTAATGAGACGATTAAAGAAATGAAAGAAAATGGGGAATACGATAAAGCCTTAGCTACATTCTTTACTAACTAGTCTTCTAATATAGAAGTATAATAAGATAGCTAGATGAAGAGCTATTAAATAATGACTTAAGAAGGTGGGTCTTACTTATTCAAATGTCCTCCTTTTTAAGTAGACCTATAGGTTTACTTAAGAGGAGCATATTATTTGAGTAAGGAGCCCCCCCTTTTTTTATGCTTCCACTAAGATAAAGAAGAACCCCCATCCCCCTCTATAAGGACACATTTAGAATGAAATAAATGAATATAATAGAATAATTATTAATTATGCTATATAATA
>JAEZKI010000487.1 GCA_023415525.1 Bacillota bacterium
AAGAATGAGTGAGTTCACTCACTTCTTGTGAAGTGGCTGAAATTTCTTCTGAAGCATTTGTTACATTTAAAAGACTACTTATAATAATTCTCTTAGTTGAACTAATATTTTTCATCGTATCATCTATAGAATGGATGTTTAAAAAAACATTTTCCATGGATTTTATCATGTTCTCAAAAGATTCAAGAGAATCCTTAAGCACATCTAGTTGATAATTCAGCTTATTATCCAACTCATCCGTTACACCTAACAAAGAGTCTGTAGCTTCTCTGAGTTCTTTAAGCAACCCATTAATTTCTATGGAATACTGCTGAGAATGGGTGGCAAGATCACTTACTTCACCTGCAATTACACTAAATCCCTTGCCCATTTCACCTGCCCTGGCCGCCTCAATTGAGGCATTAAGTGCCAGAAGATTAGTCTGTCCAGCAACATTATTAATAATCTCCATCACTTTATTAATTTGTTCAAATTTATTTCCAAATACTTTAATAGTCTCTAAAATATTCTTGGCATCCTTACTTACTTTAATAATAGCTTCTTCAAGGGACTTCATGGATTCATTATTTCTCAGTGCTTCTTCATCAATTATCTTAGCAGATAAGACTACCGAATTAAGAGAGGATATACCTTTCTCTAAATCCATTCCAAACTCATTGATCTTTTTATTAATATCATTCATTTCTTCTGACTGGACATAAATACCTTTAGATACTTCATCCATAATACTATAAATTTGCTTACTATTAGATATCGTATGGGTTGAAATCTTTTCCAGGTCTTGCATATCTTCACTAAGTTCCTTAGAAACATTTGAAAATAAAACTACCATTTCATACAAACTCTCTTTTAGGCTCATAATGTGCTGTGCAATCCCACTCAATTCATCCCGACTTTTAATTTCTATTGTTGTGGTAAGATCTCCTTGGCTTAAGGCTTCTAAACTCTCATTTATCTTTCTTACGTTTTTAGTTAAATAGTTAGAAAATAGGATAATTCCTATAGCACAAATTATAAAAAGCAGGAAGAGGGTAACCAGTAAATTAAGAATAACAGCTCTTCTTACTTCTACAAAGTGAGAAACATCTACATCAATACCTGATATAGCAATAATCTTTCCCTCTGAATTATAAATAGGCGCATACCCTGATATAAAAATGCCATAGTCATCTTCCTCTGGCTCCTCTGTGGCTATCACTTCCCCTCGAAAGGCTGCTTCAGTTTCACCTAATGCCTGAAATTCTTCTAGAAATGAGGATTCTGTGACAGAACAATCTGCACTTACATACTCTATCCCTGGTTCTTTTTGTGTAAGTGTATAAAAATAATTTACATTGCATTCTACTTTAAATGCTTTCATTTTTTCAACAAGCTGCTGATATTCTGGAATGTCCTCTTCTTGCTTTTCCATGACTACTTCTAGAAGCATGGCATCTATATAAGAAGTGGATTCATCAGCTAACTGCTTTACTTCTTGTTTCAATACTTCAAACTGCCTGTTGAAATTATAAGATGTTACTACAATTACCGTGATACTTAACACTAAAAATACAAAAATGCTAAATCCAAATACCTTGCCTCCAATTTTCGACATAACAACCCCTCCATCTCTTAGTTTTTACTATTTGATGTTCATAGATAGTTTTTATATTCTTATATTATTACATGAGCTAATTAATTTCTATAATAATGTCGAAAATTGTAACATTAATTCTTTATTTTTGTTAAAATTGTCTCTTATAAGGAGAGGGAACTATAATCTTGAAGGAAACCTTGACCTAGAACTTCACGAACGTCTGCAATAGTCACAAAAGCTTCTTGATCGATTTCCCAAATTAAATGGCGAAGTTTGGTCACTTCTTTTTGAGAGATCACGACAAAAAGCATTTCCTTCTCCTCTCCGGAATACATTCCCTTTGCTTTAAGGCCTGTAGAACCTCTTGGTATTTTTTCCATAATAACCTTGGCTAGCTCTTCACTTTTATCGGAAATAATAAAGGCTGCCTTGGCATAATGGACCCCTTCTAAAACATTGGTGATTACTTTTGACGTAATAAACACCGAAAGAATAGCATACATTGCTTTTGTGGAGCCAAATATAAAAAATCCACATAATATGATAAAACCATCAATAGCTAACATTAACTTAGCTATGGGGAAATTACTATGTCTAAACTTGATAATGGAAGCTAACATATCGGTTCCTCCTGTAGTCGCCCCTGATTTTAGAACGGTTCCTATTCCTAGCCCTAAAAGAGCTCCACCAAATACACTTGTTAAGAGTAAATCATCTCCTGCATTAATAAACTTTGGAATGAATTCTGTATACCATAAGGCAAAAGAAAGCATGCTCACTGCCCATAATGACTTTTTGGCAAAATTAAAGCCTCTTTGCTTGATACTTATGATAAAAAGTGGAATATTAAGTACGATGTTTGTCAGCCAAAGAGGTATAGCAAAACCTATTGTCTCAGTGGATACCTCCTGTACAATAATGGCCACTCCAGAAATACCTCCTGTGACTAGGCCTATGGGGGCTGTAAACCAGTTAATACCTAAAGCTAATAAAGCCGTACCTATCAAAATGTACATAAATTCTTTTCTAGTTAAAAGTAGTTTTTTCATATATCCTCCTTGCTCTTTTTCTCATTATACCCTATAAAGGCTTTCCTTATTTTAGGCAAAAAGAAAAAGCCGTTTTAACCTGTAAAACAGCTTCTCTATTTGTTATGTCACCTTATTATAACCTAAATTCGTCTATTTGTATATTCCTGATATTTTAGGTTCTTTTTACAGAAGTATTTTAGCTTACTTAAGTTATTATTTATCTATTTCTTATGTCATAAATGAACTGCCTAACCATCTCTTCTTGAGTGGCCCATGAAGTAACTAATCTAATGGCACTTTTTTCTTTGCCTTCCTCCCAAAGGTGAAAATCGTAACGTGTTTGAAGTTTATCAATGAGTTCATTAGGGAAAATAGGAAAGATTTGATTGGTAGGTGAATCGGCTAAGAAACTATAGCCTACCTCTTGAATACCTTCCTTTAATTTTCTAGCCATTTCATTGGCATGATGAGCCAGTTGAAAAAATAAGTCTTCTTTAAAAAACTCATAAAATTGAATGCCTAGCACCCTTCCTTTAGCAAGCAATGCCCCTTTTTGCTTAATGTGGTACCTAAAGTCTTCCTTTAATAGGGGATTGCAAATAACCAGAGCTTCTCCCATGAGAGCACCATTTTTTGTTCCTCCAATGTAAAAAGCATCTAGTAGTTCACCTAAATCTTTAAGGGTAACATCATTTCCTTCCGCCGTAAGCGCTGAACCTAAACGGGCTCCGTCCATATAAAACAGAAGCTTTTTCTCCTTGCAATACCGACTTAAAGCTTGAAGTTCTTTAAGGCTATAGATTGTCCCCATCTCTGTTGAATTGGAAATGTACACAAGCTTAGGTTTTACCATATGTTCATCGGTATGGCTGTCTAATACTTCCTGAATATCCTCTGGTCGTAGCTTCCCATCTTGACCTAAAGTGGTTACAACTTTATGGCCTGTTGCCTCTATGGCTCCTGTTTCATGGGTAAAAATATGCCCTGTCTGAACAGCAATAGCGGCTTCATGGGGTCTTAAAAAAGCAGATAGAGCCACTAGATTGGTTTGTGTTCCTCCTACTAAGAAGTGAATCGCACAATCTTCCTTCTCTATTCTTTCTTTAATGGCTTGAACTGCACGTTCACAATAACTATCTTCACCATAACCTTCCTCTTGGTCTAGATTATGAGTTAGCATACCTTGTAATATATCAGGGTGTGCTCCTTCACTATAATCATTCTTAAACCGATACATTTTTATCCTCCCTAAATTTGATTTTTTTAGTATAGCACAACTTTTCTTGAATGAGTATTATTTTCTGTTCTCCAGCAAGTGATTACTTAAATAAATAGGGAAATAAATAGGGACAGTTCATCCCTTTTATGACTAAAAGTTAAAAACTGCCCCTTATTTATTTCTAAACTACCTTGACTTATGCCTAAGCATCTAATGCCTCTGTACTACCTTTATATAAAAATTTAAGCACAATGGGTGATATAACAGAAGATAGGATAACTAAAAAGATAACCGCAGGAAATAAATTAGAATCTAAAAGTCCTGTGGCTAAGCCCTTTTGTGAAATAATAAGGGCCACTTCACCTCTGGCCATCATTCCTACACCAATTTTAAAGGAATCGGAGGTGCTAAATTTACAAAGCTTAGCACCCAACCCACAGCCTACGATTTTAGAAAGCAATGCCACTAATACAAAGCCTACGCAAAAGATAATCACTGTTGGTGTAACACCTGTTATTTCTGTCTTTAACCCTACACTAGTAAAGAAAATGGGACTAAAGAGCATATAGGAGTTAATATCTATTTTTTCAACAATGTATTCAGAAGAACGGATGTTGCAAAGGATAATACCTGCCACATAAGCCCCTGTAATATCTGCTATTCCGAAATAATGCTCTGCCACATAGGCCATAAGTAAACAAAGTGCAAAACCATAAATGGGCAATCTTCTCTTTTTACCATAGCGTTTATCAAAATATTTAAAGAGATGATTAATAATATAGCCCCCTATTCCTGCTAATGCAAAGAACACTACTGTATTGATAATAACACTAGATGATGCCTTTGAAGGGTCTTTTAAACCAATGACAAAGGTCAAAATAATAATACCAATGACATCATCAATAATTGCTGCACTTAAAACAGCTGTTCCTACTTTACCTTTAAGTCTCCCCATCTCCCTAAGGGTCTCTACTGTAATACTTACAGAAGTAGCTGT
>JAEZKI010000059.1 GCA_023415525.1 Bacillota bacterium
GTGTGGAACTCATGATTCAAGAAGGGCAAAATATCCCTCTTGCTGTCTATACCACCATGCCAAGCTGCGTGCCTGCTACAGCAGGTTTTGAAGATACAGGTGCCGTACTGGATGCCCGTATAATCGAAGAAGCTCTTGCAAAAGAGACGATTATTGGTTTAGGTGAAATGATGAATTTCCCTGGCGTACTTCATGCTGACCCTGAAGTTCATCGTATCCTTAAAGCCACCTTAAATGCCAATAAAACCATTACGGGTCACTATTCTATACCCGAAACAGGTCCTGGTCTCAACGCCTATATTGCTTCAGGTGCTCGTTGTTGCCACGAGACCGTCCGTAAAGAAGATGCCTTGGCTAAGATGCGCTTAGGGATGTATGTGCAAATACGGGAAGGCTCTGCTTGGCATGATTTAAAGGAAACAATCCGTGCCATTACAGAAGAAAATATTGATACACGTTTTGCAACCCTTGTGAGTGATGATGCCCATCCTCATACCCTTGTCACACAGGGACATATGGATCATATCATTCACCGTGCTATTGAAGAAGGTGTTCGTCCGATGACAGCTATTCAAATGGCTACCCTCAATGTGGCAGAGTGTTTTTATCTCAGTCGTGATTTAGGAAGTGTCACCCCAGGGAAATGGGCAGATATTAACTTACTCAGTGATTTAACAAAGGTCAAAGTAGAAAAAGTTATATTTAATGGGGAATTAGTAGCTGAAGATGGTCAGCTTCTCCAACCCCTTCCCAAAACCCACTACCCTGAGTTTTCTAAAGAGACCATGCATATGGCAGGTCCCCTTCAACCAGAAGATTTCCAAATTTTTGCACCGGAAGGTTATAACCCGTCCACTATTCCTGTTCATGTTATGGCTATTCAAGAAGCCAAAGTGGGGATTCTCTCTCAGATTCATGAGATGGTCATTTCTGAAGGATGCTTACAAAATGACCTGAGTCGCGACCTCTTAAAGGTAGCTGTTATCGAACGTCATTTAGGAACCAATGGCATGGGGAAAGGCTTTGTGACAGGCTTTGGTCTTAAAGAAGGTGCTATTGCCTCCACGGTGGCCCATGATGCTCACAACCTCTTGGTGTTAGGAACCAATGATGACGATATGGCCCTTGCCGCCAATACCCTGGCTCAAGTAGGCGGGGGAATGGTGGTTGTAAAAAACGGAAAAGTTCTAGCCCTTAATCCTCTTCCTGTGGCTGGCCTTATGTCAGAAGATAGTGCTCAAGAAGTTTCTGAGCGCGTAGCAGAAATTGATGCTGCTTGGCAGTCACTAGGCTGTCATAAAATCTCTCCTTTTATGACCATGGCCCTTATCTCCCTAGCTGTCCTTCCTGAACTACGTCTTACCAATCGTGGTCTTGTGGATACTGTCAACTTCCGTTTTATTCCTCTCTTTGCTCATGAAAAAATATAGCATTTATGGATTTGTCACAACAAAGAAGACTACTTAGAAATGGCGACCATTCGTACTCCAACGAATGGTCGCCATTTCTTGTATAGAGATGCTATAGAATTTCCACTTCTACCTCTCTATTGTATTGAGACTGCCTTTTTTAGGCTTACTGCTGACTTATTCCTTTTAAACTAAATTCAAAATGTAGGGCTTCACCTGTAGGTAATATAAACTCGGGATGAGTTAAAGCACCCCAGCTATTATCACCCCCTACCCCCATTTGCTCTTTAGCTACGCGAATAACGGTATAATAAATAGGTGGTAATTCATAAAGATGTTCTGCACTTTCTATTTCATGAGGCGTATAAGGTAGGGCACTAAAGGAAAGCTGTTGTCCACTAAAGCATAGTCCATCTCCTTCCTTATCTGTGACTTTAGCATATCTAACCCCTACATGATTGCCACATTCTTGTGGAACAACATAAGGCGTTAACTGCTCCTCTACCTTTGTATGATAAACACCTAACTTGGAACCTTTTTGTCTGTCTACATAAGTTTCTTCTGGGCCTTTTCCATACCATTCTAACTGATTATAGGTAGCTGACATTTTGAGTAACATGCCAAACTCAGGCATGGCAGGTAACTGGCTATCTCCTTTGTAATCTAAAGCAACCTGAATGGTTCCTTCCCCCTTAATGGTATAGGTTACCTTTACCTCACTTATAGGATGAGTAGCTAACTCTATGACAAAGCTGATGACGATTTGCTCCTCTTGCTCCTCTAGCTCTTCTCTTATTACCTTTTGATACAAACTGGCCAACTTCCATTGCCCATGACGATGTGACATGAGATTACCACGGTCATTGTCTGTGGGGGCACGCCAAAAGTTAGGTTTGACTTCCTGTGCTAATCTTTCTTTTCCCTTATACTTATAGGAAATAAGTGACCCCTTTCCTCGAGAAAATAAAGCATGAAAATCTTCCCCTTTGACACCTATGTTATAATCACTGGCAATGCACTGAAGTTTGCCCTTTTGGGCTGGTGTAGGTATTACTTCCTTTTCTTCAATTATGTATTGCTCAAAAGCCACCTCATGTCCCTTTTCTGCCCACAAGGTAGCCTTTTTAAGTTGTAAGCTAGCCGTTAAAACAAGTTCACCTCTTTGGCTTTCCCCTAGAAGCATTTCATGTGGCACCGTTACCTCCTCCATAGGTGGTACACTAATGACCTTTTGAAGTTGCTTCAAACACTGCCCTTCTTTTTCAAGGGTCAACTGACAAATATACGCATCGGTATTGATAAAACGATGGTGATTTTTGATTTTTATCATTGTTTCATTTAGTTCAATCTTCACATTTTGATAGCAATATTTCACTTCACTTATTTTAGGTGAAAGCTGTCGATTGGCATATACTATTCCATTGGTACAAAAGTTATAGTCCGTAGGGTAATCCCCATAATCCCCACCATAGGCTAAGTATTCTTTACCCCAAAGATCTTTTTTCTCTAAGGCTTGATCAATAAAGTCCCATATAAATCCACCTTGGTAAAGGGGTTCTTCTTCTGTGAGCTCTGTATATTTATAAAGCGCACCTGTAGAATTTCCCATAGCATGAGCATATTCACAGCAGATAAAGGGTTTATCTCTATGTTCTTGTAAAAAGGCCTTAATATCCTCTACACTAGGGTACATTTGACTTTCTACATCACTGGTTGCCTGATAACGTCTGTCATGGAAAATCCCTTCATATTGTACGAGTCGTGTCTCATCCTTTTGGTGGAAAAATTGACTCATCTTATAAATATTACTTCCACCATAGGCTTCATTCCCACAAGACCAGATCAAAATACTGGGATGATTTTTATCTCTTTCAAAGAGGGCTTCTGCCCGGGCAAGGACATTGGCCTCCCATTCTATATGATCATTAGGAATCGTCTGTTGATCAGGTAATACCTTTCCTTGCTTTTGCCATGTCCCATGGGTTTCTAAATTGGTTTCATCAATGACATAGAGCCCATAAGTATCACATAATTCATAGAAATAGGTTTGATTCGGATAGTGGGAGGTTCTCACCGCATTGATATTATGTTGCTTCATGGTCTTAATATCCCATAGCATCTCTTCTTTTGTAATGGCTCTCCCATACTTATGACTAAATTCATGGCGATTAACCCCTTTAAAAACAATGGGTTTCTCATTGATATACATCCTGGCATCTTTTAGTTCAAATTTTCTAAACCCAACCTTTTGTAGAATCACTTCCTCTAATGCCCCTGTACCACTTCTCACTTCCAGATAGAGGGAATAAAGATAAGGGTCCTCACTACTCCATAGCCTTGGCTCCTCCATAGGTAAAGAGGTGAGGTACTCCTTATGGTCTTCCTGCTGCGTCCACTCTTTTTCAAAGACTAAGGTCTCTTCATGGTCTTTTAAAATAAAGCGACAAACATCCCCCTTTTTTAAGGAATGCTTCATATTTATTTCTAACCGACCGCGCTTCAAGCCTTTTTCTAACTTGGTTTTAATAAATAAGTCTTCAATATGTCTTTCTGGCACGGTGTATAAGTAGACTTCCCTAAAAATCCCTGAGAAACGCCAAAAATCTTGATCCTCTAACCAACTTCCACTTGACCATTTATAAACCTGTACAGCTAGCTTGTTGGTTCCTGCCACCAGAGCCTTAGTGATATCAAAGGCACTGGGTGTGAAGCTATCTTCACTATAGCCGATAAAAGTACCATTTACCCAGAGTGCAAAAGCACTTTCTACTCCTTGAAAGGAGATATAAACAGGGCCTTCTTTCATATTTTTAGGGCATTCAAACAGTTTGACATAGCTTCCCACTGGGTTAAATGCTGTAGGTATTTCACCTGGCTTAAGGGCTTCATGCCCATCCCAAGGATATTGGGTATTGACATAGTGAGGCACATCATAACCTTGAAGTTGCATATGTCCAGGCACTTGGATCTGTGCCCACTTTGTCACATCCGTTTCAGGCTTTTCAAAGCCTTCTATTACTTCTTCAGGCCGAGACGCATAGGAAAATTGCCATGTCCCATTGAGAGAAAAGTAAAAGCTGCTTTCACCTTTTTGTAGCTCCTCATAGCTCCTATAATAAGGATGATCTGAATGTGGTTTCATGGTATTGACATGAAATACGGTTGGGTCTGTTAGCCATTTTCTATCCCACTTCATAAATTGATTTCTCCTTTACAGTTCTCATTGTTAGATAAGATAGGTTGTTTTATTATAAAAAATAATTAGATAAAAAGAGATATTTTTATAATATTTTAAACGATATTTTCATAAACCACAACCATATTTCAAAATAAAACTTAGACTCATAAGAAAAAGTAAGATAAGTCCTATCTTTTTAAGGCGATTACACCTGTTTTTTCGCCGATTCCATGACCATAACATAAGAGTGACAAGGATAGGCAAAAAAACATAGGTATTAATCCATAACCCTACATTGCGATACCGCCACCAGTTTGTTATTTCCTCCTTAAAAATATTCATTCCAAAAAAACCTGTGGCAAAGGTGGGGAGTACTAAAGCTGCACCTACAATCGTTAAAATCTCCACCTTTATCCGAGAATTGGATTGTTCAATCAACATGGCATACTGATGCACTTCATTAATTTCAAAATCTAATTGCTGAAGTTCTTCTCCTATTTTAAACTGCTTAGAAAGACTCTCATAAATCTGAGCGCCCTCTGTATCTTCTGTAATTTCTTTAAAGTAGAGCTGATTAATAAATTGAATATAAATCTCATATAAACTCTTAATAGCAGGGACAAGTTCTTCTGGTGGTAAGGTAGATACTCTTGAAATCTCTGTAGATAAATTAAGGAGTGTGGTGTGTTGCATGACGACTAAGGTAATCATTTGGTCATAAAGCTTCATAGCTGGTACATGTTTAACGAGGCAGAGAAGAGAAAAGCGGCTCATGCCATAAATGGCATTTTCAGTTTGTAAATAGGTATTAATCCCCAGACTCCTCTGCTCCTCTACTTGCAAGGTACTGATATGTTTTTTATTATTATCTAAGAAAGCCTCTAATGCTTTAAGCACCTGTTGTTCTCTTTTTATCTGCTCGACTAAAGTTTTATTTTTATAGAGGCAAAGGGAAAACATTTGATTGCCTAAAATAGGCTCGATTAAAATTCTTTTTTCTTTGTCTCTTTCCTCTCTCCCAGTAAATGATTTTCCTAGGATTCCTAAAATAAGAGGTGAAATGCTGACTACCTTTTCATGATAATCCTCCTTAAAAAACTCTTCTAACTTATCATAGGCATTGAGTTTTATACGTATCCAATCAGGGAAAAGCTCTTCTCTTGCCTTTTCTAGGGGTAACATAGGAGGATAAATACATTTACTAAAGCTATTAATTCTTTCAATTTCCTCTAGTTCTTTATAGTGCATATTACTGACTTCTATAAAAAGAAGACCTATCCCTGTTTTATAAAGCTTCAACCTTATTCCTGTTAAGTTCAAAGCATACTCTTTGCCTTCTACCTGAAGCATAAAATAATTGTCTTCTTCCAATTGGTTGTATTCATAATTGCGCACAATAATAGGCCCTTTATTTAAGGTATAAAGGGCAGCTCGAATAGGCTTGTAATAATAGACGAATTCATTATAATCCTTGTCATTTTCTACCTTTTGTTCAATAGGCTCCCAATGATCTAGCTTCTCAAAGATTGGATCATTAATCTGACGTTGTGGAACAAATAAAGCCGTCCTTCTTCGCCCTATAAGCTTCCATGTAAAAGGAAAAATAAAAAGATGCTGGCTAATCACTGTTTTATCCATAAAAAGACACCCTACTGTTTTTACACATAGGGTGTCCTTAACTTTTTCTTTTTATCCTGCTAACTCACTCGTCTCTCTTTGTTTCTTCTTCCACTCTATGGAACGACTGACTACGCCTAAAATAACGATGCTTCCTCCCAAAAGAGTATACATACTAGGGACTTCTCCTTGTACTAACATCACCCATATGGGACTTAAAACGGGCTCCAGTATAGGAATAAGTACCCCTTCCAAGGCACTGACGTGAACAATGGCTTTACTATAAAGAATGTAGGAAATACCCAGCTGAAAAATGCCTAAAAATAAAACACTTAAACTATTGAATAGCGTCCACTCGAGTTTGCCCATAAAGGGTAGCGCAATACAAAAAGCCAATAGATTACCCCAAAAAACACCTTGTATGGGATCATTCTCTTTTTCCATTTTTAAAAAAA
>JAEZKI010000513.1 GCA_023415525.1 Bacillota bacterium
GCATTTGGATCTACACCAGGAGCAAGTCTTTCTGCGCTTGTACGTTTAGTAGCAAGTGTAGCACCCATAACTGAAGCAAGCTCAGCACCACTAAGTTTTACTACTGGTGGGATAGTTGGGTCTTTCATAATCCAGAAGATGGCATTAACTGGCTCAGCAAATTTATTCACACGGTTTGGAGACCAAAGAATAGATTTAACAGCACGGCCGTTACCGTTACGAATATCTTCTGTAACAGGAACAACTTTACCATCTTCATCTAGTGTAGCACCACAGTTTTGCATAGTAACAAGATATTTATTATCTTCACAAGTAAGAGGATAATCTTGTGTTTTATCAAAGTAAGCAGGTTCAAGAGCGATTGATGAACCATCTTCTGTAGAAATAACGAAGGCATCATCATGAAGCACTGTAATATCATACTTACCACCATGACGCGCATGAGTAATAGTTGATTTACCAGAACCTGAAAGACCAAATACTCCAGCTACGAAGCTTTTACCACCTGGAAGGTTGTAACGTTTTTGACCACCATGACAAGATGCATAACCATGACGATTAGCCATAGCCCAAGCAAGTGTAAGAGTTCCTTTTTTATGTTCTCCAAAGTATCTCATACCAAGGATAGCTGCACAGTTATGTTCTGGATCAAAGAATGTAAGGCCCATTGGATGATCAGGATGTGACCAGTCTGGATCAGAGAAGATATAGATATCTCCATCTGAATATTCTTTAGACTCATTATACATTTTTGAAAATTCTTCGTTGATAACTTGGAAGTTAAGAAGCCAAGAATACATAATGTTCTCTTGTGTTTCAGGAATACAAAGGTGAGCTTTTACAGAGAAATCTTTATCAAGACCTACAATAGCTTGTGCATGATAAAGTTTTTTAGTACGTGCTTTGTAGATAGCTTCACTTATTTTTAATGCATAATCGCCTTGATTGATACCTGGTTCACCCATAATCTTACGAGCAGCAGCAGCACGGCCACTTACGGCACCATCATTGAAGAGAAGAATTTTACTATCTTCGTCAAGGCCTAAAAGTTCTGGCTTGTATACAGGAACATCTGTCACTACAGTACCAGGAGAGTTTTTTGCTAATTTATAAGCTTCTTTGAGAGAAGTTACAGGTGTTACATTATTACCATAGAATGCTGTTTCGATTGTGGTACGGATCTGATGGAAAATTGGATTATTAGCTCCGATTTCAGTTCTAGGGAATCTTGCTTTTGTTGCCATTTGAAAATCCTCCTTTAGATTAAAAGTAATTTATTTGTTATATGCCACAATGTGACAAAATAAATCTAACAATAGTGGCTTTTTATAGGAATGTCAAAATTCCTCCCAAGTATAATTTACTATTTTTTGATTAATAATGTCAAGGATTATAATAAAAAATTTAGTAAAATTTAAAAAAATAATATTAAATAGTAGAAATAAAGACATGATATAAATTAACAAATTATTGGAAATATTTTTGTATAATTTGTTGTATAAGAATTTAAAGGAGAAAGAAGGTGTAACAGGAGAGGAACATAATTGATTCCAAAGAGGAATATATTTTTGTATAAGTATATAAGGAGTAAATGTTTATGGATTACAGGCAGCTATTTAGTGGAATAGAAGAAGAAGTGGAGTTAGAAGATGGGTCCTATCAAGTAGCTATTAATTTTGATAATGCAGCCACAACACCACCTTTTAAAAAGGTAGAAGAATTTATTTATACAAACATATTGATGTATGGTTCTATAGGGAGGGGAGGACAGAAATCTCACTATTGTACACAGGCCTATGAAATCTCCAGGGATGAGATCTTAAGTTTTGTGGGCGTATCCAAGGCAGAAGGTTATACAGCTGTTTATATTAAGAATACAACAGAAGGCATTAACTTACTGGCACAAATGCTTTGCCGAGATAAGATGTCCAAAGTCTTAGTTACCCGTATGGAGCACCATGCCAACGATTTACCTTGGCGACGAGTAGCTCAACCCTTTTATGTCGGAGTGGATAGTGAAGGAAAAATAAGTTTAGAAGAGTTGGAGGAAAAACTAAAAAGAAGTATGGGCACCATAGGGTTGGTGAGTATTACAGGAGCGGCTAATGTTACGGGCTATATAACACCTATTCATGAAATTGCTCAAATCACTCACCGCTATGGTGCCAAACTGATTATAGATGGGGCTCAACTGGTGGCACATAGACAAATCCATATGAAAGGGACAGGGAAAGGGGATGCCATTGATTTTGTTGTATTTTCAGGTCATAAAATGTATGCACCCTTTGGCTGTGGTGTCATAGTAGGCCTGAAAGAGGTATTTGATACAGCCCCTCCCTATCTCATAGGGGGAGGAATGGTAACAGTTGTATTTGATAACGATGTGTACTACAAACATACGCCGGAGAAGGATGAAGCAGGAACCCCCAATTTTTTAGGGGCTATGGGGATTGTGGCAGCAGCAACAGTTTTAAGAGAAGTAGGTTTTGAGGCCATTGAAAAGCATGAGAGTACTTTAATGAAAAAGCTTATAGCTGGCCTTGAATCCTACCCGGAGGTCATCTTGTATGGAGATAGGGAGGCCAAACGAGTAGGGGTTGTCCCTTTTAATATAAGGGGGATAGAATGCTCTAAGGTAGGAGAGTTTTTAGAAAAGAAATGTGGGATAGCAGTGAGGACGGGATGTTTCTGTGCTCAACCCTATGTAGCAAGGCTTTTAGGAATAAGTGATCAGAAACGTTATAGTTATATGCAAGACAATTCTATAACTATGCCGGGCATGGTGCGTGCCAGTTTAGGTTTATATAATACCCCCCAGGAAGTAGAGAACTTTGTAGAAAGTATAGGGAGACTGATTGAAGAAAATGGCAAAAAGTAAGGAGTTAATCCAAAGAAAGCAAGTGTTTTTTTAGCCAATTAAAATCTTCCTGCGTAAGGGCTTCTAACAAGAATAGAAAGAGGACATAGAGCATGAGGCAGAGTCCAATACCTAGCCAAAGATGCCAAGAAAGAGAGAGGGTAGTAGGTATGAGTTTATTGACGATAAATTTGGAGAAGACGCCTGCTGCAGCTGCTGTAATACCAGGCTTAATAAGCCAATTAATGAGTTGGACTTGTAACTTGGTTTCTTCTAGAAGTTTATTAAAATTTAGGGTGGAAGTAAGAATATTACTGGCAATCATAATCCCTATAAAGGCACTAATCCCTTTTATGGGGATTAAAAAGTAGATGGTAAGTATGCGAAAAAGAGAATCAATAATACTATATTTGAGGCAGCACATTTGGATACCTAATCCCTTTAAGATGCCATCCGTAACAGCTTCGATGTACATAAAGGGAACGATACAGGCAAGAATTCTGAGCATTTGCCCAACCTCCAATTGCTTATAAAAAGAAAGGGCAATCTCAAGAGAATAGTTGAGGAAGATACTCACGATAAGTAAGCTCAATATAAACGTAAA
>JAEZKI010000522.1 GCA_023415525.1 Bacillota bacterium
GCCTAGCAAGCTCCCCTTTTTTTATACTTTAGCAGATTATTTTATATAATTCAACTTTTATTTTGGCCTCTGCCCTACCTTAAATGATTCTTTAAAGACTAGTTATTGGCTATCTTTCCAAATTTCATAGGGCAGACATTTCTACACTGATTACATTCTACCGTATCAAATCCTCTTGCTGTTTTACCAAAAGCTTTGGTTCTACAAAGCTTTTGATTAACCCGTCCCTCTTTTATGGCCTTAGCAGGACAGCTTTCTATGCATTTCTCGCAACCTTCTATACAAATGTTTTCACAAAGTTCATCAGACTCCAATTCTAAATCCGTCAAAATAGCACCCATTATCAATAGATTGCCATAGGTAGGGTTCAATAAAAGGCTACTTTTCCCTAACTGGCCTATTCCGCACAAAACAGCCGTATGCCTCATGGAAATTAAACCTTTTGCTGTAAGATTGGGGGCATCCCAGTATTCATTGGGGGCATCGCTTGGGAGAGGAACAGCCAGGCACCCAAATTGCTTCTCTATGGCTTTGGCCCCTAGGAAGGCAAGTTTATCCACCTTTCCAGCCATAATATTCCCATTAAAATGAGCGTAAATGCATCTAGGTTCTACCTTCATCACTCCCTTTGGAAGGGCTATTCCAAAAGAAATAACAGACTGACACTCTCCATAAAGATCGCGAGGTGAAAAACCTTTAGGTGCCTCTTGAAATCGCTCTATGTCCCCAATCCCCACAACATCTGCTCCTAATCCCAATAAAATCTCCTTAATCTCTCTGACTTTCTCTTTTTTATCCATGCCTTATTCCTCCCCATTCTATATCACTCTAAACACTTCTTTTTTAAATCTAAACCCTTTTTCTCAATTCCAAACTCTTATTTTTAAATTTAGACTTTTATTAAATCAAACGCTACTTATCTTAAGTCTTCTATTGACTCCTCTTCTGCTATAGAGTAGCATAAATTTAATAATATTAGAAATAGATTGTCTTTATCAATTCAATCTCATTTTCAGATAGTGAGGGGCCTAACCATGGAAATGAAACAACTTCAAACCTTTATAACCTTATGCCAGCTTCAAAATTTCACCAAAACTGCAACGGCGCTTCATTATGCCCAGTCCAATGTCACCACTCAAATTAAACAATTGGAAACGGAGCTAGGTGTCAAATTATTTGAGCGCTTAGGTCATCATGTAGCCCTAACAGATAAGGGAGAGGAGCTCTTACCTTATGCTCAGCAAATCCTTCTTCTCAATCAAGAAGCCAAAAACAAGCTTTCTAGAGTGAGTAATGGGCAGCTTAACCTTGCAGCCTCTGAGTCTCTTTGTACCTATCGGCTTCCTGCTGTTCTTAAGGCTTTTCGCAAAACTCACCCTGAAATAGAGCTTCGCCTTCAAATGATGGAAGTGGCTGATTTTACACCTCTCCTTTCTGGTAATACTATTGATGCCGCCTTTATCCTTGACCTTCCCGTGACCCATCCTCTCCTTAAAATCACCTATAAAAAAAGAGAGCCCCTTGGTATTTTTGCACCACCTTCTCATCCTTTAGCTAAAAAAACCACTCTAACAGCTACTGATTTTGAAGGTCAAGCCTTTATTTTAACCAGTCCAGGCTGCTGTTATCGTAAGCTGTTCTTGCAGGATATGGCCCTATCCCATATTTCCCCTACCATTGTTCTGGAAACCAGCAGTCTTCAAGTCATTAAAGAAACTACCTTAAGTGGCCTAGGCCTTTGCTTGCTCCCCCTTATGGCCGTTGAAAATGAACTAAAGAAAAAGGAACTTATTCAGCTCCCTTACTCTATTGATTATCCTATTCTATCTCAATTGATCTACCACAAGGACAAATGGGTTTCCCCTCAGCTAACCGCCTTTATAGACTTACTTCTTTATTCACTATAGCTTGTTTTAGTATTATACTATAAATAAACTTAAAGCTGTTTGCATTCTAATACATTAGGAAACATCCTCAAAGGAGAAACATTTTATGAGCCATATGGTAGGCAAGGAAGCCTATAAAAATCTGGAAACACGTTTAAATCATTTCCCACAAGGTGCACCGCCTTCCAAGACACTCTATCAAATCTTAGAACTTCTCTTTTCCGAAGAAGAAGCACGTCTTGCAGCCTTATTACCTGTACGCCCCTTTAGTATTCAAAAAGCTTCTAAAGCCTGGGGCTTAAGTCCCCATCAAACCTTACTTAAACTCGAACACTTATGCAGTAAAGGTGTCCTTTTAGACTTAACAGATGAAGCTGGCCAGGTTACCTATTTTTTACCCCCACCTATGGTAGGCTTTTTCGAGTTTTCCCTCATGCGTACCCGTGGTGACATTGACCAAAAGTTATTAAGTGAACTCTATCATCAATACCTTTCTGTAGAAGAAGATTTTATTAAAGATTTATTCTTCAGTACGGAAACCAAATTTGGACGCACCTTCGTCAACGAAAGTGTGCTAAGTCGTGAAAATGCCATTCACGTATTGGACTTTGAACGCACCACTCATTTACTAGAAACGGCTTCAGCAATCAGTCTCAGCATGTGTTATTGTAGACACAAGATGCACCACCTTGGTCAAGATTGCTATGCCCCTATGGAGACTTGTATGACCTTTGGTCCAACTGCTCACTCCCTAAGTAAACAAGGCTATGGACGTCTTATTGATTTCCCAGAAGCTTTAGATATTCTCTATCAATGCTATGATTACAATCTGGTACAATGTGGTGAAAATGTAAGAGAAGGTGGGAGCTTCCTTTGCAACTGTTGTGGTTGTTGTTGTGAAGCGATGACTACTGCCAAACGCTTCGGCCTCGTTAATCCTATCGAAACCACTGCCTTCATCCCCTCTATAGATGCAACAAGTTGCGTTCATTGTGGCAAATGTCAAAAGGTCTGCCCTATAGCTTGCATAGAAAACATCGCTATACAGCCTGAGCAAATCCAGCTAGCACCCAATCCCAATCTCTGTTTAGGCTGTGGGATTTGTGTACGTAACTGTCCCAAGAAATGTATCACCCTTCTAAGAAGAGAGAAACAGATTCTAACTCCCGTTAACACCACCCATCGCACGATTCTAATGGCCATCGAAAAAGGGACTTTACCCCATTTAATTTTCGACCAAGGCACCTACAAAAGCCACCGTGCCATGGCAGCTGTTTTATCTGTTATTTTAAAATTACCACCCCTTAAGCAAGTACTGGCTAGTAAACAGATGAAATCTATTTACTTAGATCACTTACTTCGTAGCAAAAAATAATGGATCATTGGACTAAAACAAAATCTGAGACAAACAAAAAAGCTATGAATCGCCTTATAACAAGGTGTTCATAGCTTTTTTACATCTATACTCGTTGTTCGTATCTATATGTTGTCAAACCATTAGATTTCTCCTCAACTAACCGCACTTATTTGACTTACTTCATTATTAACTTACTTCTTCATTGCTGTAATATACTCTACCCACTTAAGATTGTTGATAGCAAGTCGCTGCTATGTGGCAGTCTGTGCAAATCTGTACATAGATGGTTCCGTCAAATTCGATATGCTCTGAGCCCAGTTGAGCCAGATGCTTCATTCTCTTCCCACACTCAGGGCACTCCGCATATTGCGCATCATTAATCCATTGTGGCTTACCACCTATGGCACTGCCTTCTACTTGTGCGCAATAATCTTGAGGCATAGGCTCCTCAGTCAGCACAATGGGATGCCTATCTATCATTTTTTGAAGCTCTTCATCATCTAAACCATTATCGCTTTCACTTATAAAGGGGATTACTTCACTTTCCCCATCTTCCTCATACTTACAAAATATCCATTCCGCCCATGGTAGACATTTTAAACAACTTTTAATATTAATTTTTCCATGAACCCCTAAAAAAGCTAAGCGCTCATCCCGTCCATCTATTGTTAATAAGTTCATAAAGCTGCCTTGACAATTCGTGCACTTCTCCCTTGTGACTTCTCCAAAGAGGACGTCCCTTCTATCATAAGTCTCTCTCTCCTCAAGGCCATAGCAGGTGCTAAAGGTAAGTTCTTCCTTTTGCCCTTGGGCATTTATCGTCCAGTTTCCCTCAAGAGCATAGTCACTAGGTCCCACATATAAATTTCCTCGCCACTTTTTAGGATGGACTTCCCATCTTTTAAAAGCTTCACAGACCTTGTCCCCTCCAATAGTAGCTAATATCATCAATATATGATTCACCCTAAGTGACTTATCTATTTCCTCACTGTCTAACATCTCTATCAAAGCATCTCTTATGTATTCTGGTGCATCATTATAAAGAATAGCAGGATATAGTATTTTCTTTTCAAAGGCTAGTTCAGCAAAAGCTAAGCTACTGATACCTGCATAACGTATCAGTTCTTCGCATAAATCCGTGTTCTCTTCCTCACAGAGCAATTTTTTTGCTTCCTCAATTTTTAAATTTAATTCTTCTTGTGTTAACTTGGCATACCTTCCTACTTTCTCATTCATTCAGTTTGCCCCTATTCTTTTTTATCCTTACAAAAATTTCTACTCTAGTTAATGCTGCTGAAGTATTTCTAAAATAGCCTCTCCATATTTACCACACTTTATTTCCCCAAAACCAGAAACTCCAAGCAATTCTTCAGTAGTCATAGGATTTTTCTCAATGAGTTCCCTCATTTGCTTATCATTAAAGATGAAATAAGGTTTTATCTTTTCCTTTTTGCACTGCTCTAAACGATAGCTTTTAAGCTTAATGACTAATGCTTCCTCTTCATTTCTTTCTTCCATATCAGGTTGTTCTTCCACCTTTTCTTGTGGTTCATCTTGTTTAACAGGCACCTCCTGCTGCTTCATAGCTTCTTGTTGCACCTCGGCATGAATGAAGTACTTACTACTATAATCCATCATCTTATCACAATGTTTACTAAGGAAATACTGTCCTAGTGCTTCCATTTCTTTATCACTATTAGTTGTACGCTCTGCTGTACTATTAACCTTTCTAATATACTCCACTAGCTGATCTGCACGAACCACTTGATTTTTTATGTCTTTTGGCGCATAGCGATCTTCTAAGATTGTCTTTGGATTTGCTAGTACCACCACTGACTGATAAGTTTCATAAAAATATTTATCAAATAAATTTTTAGTTAAAAAGTTCTTTTTCTCTTTCATTCTCATCGTTCGTATGAAATCACCCTTTTGATTAATGGTAATATCTCCCATCAAATTCTTACACTCCAAAACAAATAGGCATTTTCTTGTAATGATTAGATAATCAATCTGTGCACTTAACCCATCCTGTTCAAAATAAAGATCATGCAGTATGTACATAGGCATATGACTATT
Organism: Bacillota bacterium; assembly: GCA_023415525.1. GTDB lineage: Bacteria > Bacillota > Clostridia > Lachnospirales > Cellulosilyticaceae > Sporanaerobium. The sequence continues at coordinate 5,320 of JAEZKI010000522.1, forward strand.
CTTTAACTCAAAAGCAATCTGTTCTTCACCTTTTAGCCCATAGCTAATCATTTTAATATCTTGTTCAAGCTGTTTCCTATGCTGAGCATCTATTACTTCATTTACTATACTCTGTAAAGCAACAAGCTGTTGGGCCCCACTGCTGGTCTCCTTTAAGAAAATAGGAGCCTTCAATTTATCAAACATCCCCATTATTATCCCCCTAAGTTTTTTCTTCTATCTCTTAAATCTATTCTAGCATAATGGGCCCTCATAATTTGTCATATTTCCTCGTTACCTAAATTGTAAGGCAATTATTCTCCCTATATAGATATTTATTTTGCTCTTCTATTTACACTCTAGATAGAGTTGCCCCTTAAATCTAAAAATATCTCTGTAAACTTATACTCTGTCTAGGAATGGTCTTGCAAACCTTTCATTAAAGTACTCAATTAACGGCCCCATAAAAAAGGCTGTAATAAGCGTACCTACACCTACCAATGTAGGGATCTCATTAATCGTTCCTCCACCTACCATAAAAATACAAATTCCCATAATAACGCACACTAAATCTGTGCAGATTCTAATATATTTGAACTTCCCTTTCTTCCATGTATGACTCATTACAAGCGCTACCGCATCATATGTAGAAACACCTAGATCTGCTGTCATATAAAAGGCAGATCCAAAGCAAATAATTACAATAGCCACTAAGAGACAAATCACTCTTATAATCATAGAAGGACTCCCCATAATCCTTTGTAAAAATTCATAAGTAAACTGTGTAATATAGCCTAGTAAGAATAAATTGATAAAGGTAGCTATTCCAATGTAATGCCTGTCCGCAAATAAGGCAAATAGCAAAAGCACAGCATTAACTATCAAATATAACGTTCCAAAGGATATAGGGATTAATTGATCTAACCCACTCATAAGGGACTGAAAGGGGTCTACCCCAAAAGCTGCTATTTTAAAGATTCCTACACTAATCGCACAAATGATAACACCAAAAAATGACATAAAAATTCTTCTAGCTTTTGTTTTTTTACATTGTTCCATGGTATATTCTCCTCTATGTAGTAATATTCTTTCTTATCTCTTCTCATCTTACCACCTTCTAAGGCCTAATAACAAGACACCTCGACAAAAGTCATCAACCCTCCATTGTTTACTTTTTTGTCTCTTTTACGCCTCTGTCTCTTATGCTTATTTTCTAGAAAGATTTCAATACCCTACCACCTACCCCATAAGATCTTTTTATTTATCTACTCATTGTATCACACTTTCTAGAAAAGAATGTCGTTTTACATCTTTTCATAGCTAAAAACCACCCTGGGACGGAGGTTCCCAAGGTGGCTTTTATAGAGTAAGTAGTTATTTCTATTCAATTAAAAGGTAACTTCTATTCCATAATAGCAGCATTTAAGAAGTTCTTCCATCTCTTCTTGGCTTGGAATTCTTGGATTAGAGCCTGTACAAGCATCACTAATGGCAAGAGCTGCAACTTCTGATAATTTTTCTAAGAATTCTTCTTCTGGTACCATACCGTTTTCGTAGTCTTTAATGCATTTTGGAATGTTAAGGGCTTCATTAGCAGCTTCTATCTTATCACAAAGTGCTTTAACTAAAGCTTCTGTTGTATCGCCTTTTAGGCCTATGAATTTAGCAATATCTGCATAGCGCCCAGCCGCCACTTGGTCTTTGGCATTAAAGCGAATAACTTGTGGTAAATACATCGCATTGGCGCAACCATGCACAATATGTCCATTTTTATAGGCTGCTCCTGTTTTGTGAGCCATAGAGTGAACGATACCTAAAAGGGCATTGGAGAAGGCCATTCCTGCAAGGCATTGTGCATAGTGCATTTGTTCACGTGCTTCCATATCCCCTTTGTAAGAAGCTTCTAGGTACTCAAATACCATTTCAATGGCTTTAAGAGCTAATGGGTCTGTAAAACAGCTATTGCAAGTAGAAACATAAGCTTCAACAGCATGAGTTAAAGCATCCATACCTGTATGAGCTGTCAATTGAGCTGGCATGGTTTCTGCAAGATTAGGGTCTACGATTGCAATATCTGGTGTAATATTAAAGTCCGCTAAGGGGTATTTAATCCCTTTTTCATAATCTGTAATAACAGAGAAAGCTGTTACTTCTGTAGCTGTTCCTGATGTAGATGGAATGGCACAGAATCTTGCTTTTTGTCTAAGTGTTGGGAAAGAGAAAGGTTGAATGATTGCTTCAAAGCTAGTTTCTGGGTATTCATAGAAAACCCACATGGCTTTAGCTGCATCAATAGGGGAACCCCCACCGATAGCTACAATCCAGTCTGGCTCAAAGTCACGCATTTGAGCAGCACCTTTCATAACCGTTTCTACGGATGGATCAGGCTCAACGTTTTCAAATAATTGAACTTCCATACCTGCCTCTTTTAAATTATTAACCACTTGATCTAAAAAGCCAAAGCGTCTCATAGAGCCGCCACCTACAACAACGATTGCTTTTTTACCTTGTAGATTTTTTAATTCATCAATTGAACCTTTTCCATAATATAAATCTCTTGGTAATGTAAAACGTGGCATGTCCATTCCTCCTATGTTTTCTATGCTATCCTATTTTTGTAGTTTGCTAACTTTGTTAAATTATTAACTTTATTTG